>JBGTAU010000110.1:0-5094 GCA_041749675.1 Rhizobiaceae bacterium
TGAAAGCCGCTTTCCACTCAATATGAACGTCCTGACGCGTGGCAAAGTTCCCAATGTTTTGTCGCTCAAGGGCGTTTTGAAAGAATGGCTGGAACATCGTAAAGACGTGTTGGTGCGACGCTCGAATTATCGCTTGGGTAAAATTCACGAGCGTTTGGAGCTATTGGGCGGCTATCTTATCGCCTATCTCAATATCGACGAGGTCATCCGCATTATCCGTGAAGAGGATGAGCCAAAGCCGGTCATGATTGCCAAATGGGATCTGACCGACGTTCAAGCTGAAGCCATTCTAAACTTGCGACTGCGTGCCCTGCGCAAGCTTGAAGAGTTTGAAATTCGCAAAGAATTTGATGCATTGATGCTTGAAAAAGATGGCATCGAAAAGTTGCTGGCATCAGAACTCCGCCAATGGAAAATGGTTGGATTGGATATCGCCGATATTCGTAAGAAATACGGGCCTGATACCAAATTGGGCAAGCGCCGCACGACCTTTGCCGATACGCCTGATCATCATGAGGACGATATTGCCAATGCCATGATTGAGCGCGAGCCGGTGACGGTGGTCGTTTCTGAAAAAGGTTGGCTGCGGGCGATGAAGGGCCATATCGCAGACTATGCGACCTTGACTTTCAAAGAGGGCGACAAACTGAAGCTCGCGTTCCCAGCCTTTACCACGGACAAGATATTGGTGTTCACCACCGGTGGCAAATTCTACATGCTGGGCGCGGATAAATTGCCCGGTGGCCGCGTCCACGGCGAACCGATCCGTATCATGGTCGATCTTGAAAACGACCAAGACATCGTCACGGCATTCATTCACGACCCGACGCGTAAACTGCTTCTGGTGAGCCATGAGGGCAATGGATTTGTAGTGCCGGAAGCAGACACCGCGGCCAATACCCGCAAGGGTAAGCAAGTGATGAATGTAAAATCGCCAGACGAAGCAAAATTTTGTTTGCCTGTAATCGGCGACCATGTGGCTGTGGTTGGAGAGAACCGCAAAATGCTAGTATTTACGCTGTCAGAAGTGCCAGAACTCGGCCGCGGCAAGGGTGTGCGCTTCCAAAAATACAAAGATGGCGGCGTTATTGACGTTAAAACATTTAGCATGGGCGATGGTTTGACTTGGCAAGACACGGCAGATCGCCAATTCAACCGGAAAAAAGACGAACTCGCTGAATGGATCGCCGCGCGGGCAACTGCAGGGCGCATGGTGCCTAAGGGGTTCCCAAGAACCGGTAAGTTTGGCGGGTAAGTTAGAAAGCGTTGTGGTTAAAGGCGATCGCCACACCTTTGATCCAACGCAAATCACACCGCACAAATCGGTATACACTGAGCCAATGTTCAACTCGTGAGGAGTTAAAACTATGGCCTTTAAGACTTTACTGAGCGTGGTTGGCGTAACCCACAGCGACACTGATTTGGAAATATGCATAGATTTGGCGACGCAAATGCATGCGCATTGCTCAGTCTTAGTATTGTCGGAAGCACCAACACTGCCAGTTGGCTTTTACGGGGACGTTATACCAGACAGTTGGTACGACGAACGCAAAAAAGATGCAAAGACGCTTGAAAAGCGTGTCGATGCAATTGAAATGATTGTCAAAACGGCTGGAATTTCTGCAGATGTGACAGGTCAATACGTCGAAAAAGGCGTGATGACGGAACTCGTTGGTCGCCATGCTCGATTTGCTGATCTGGTGGTATGTGGCCCGGCAATGTTGGCTGACAAATATATTGGTGGTTATGCCACTGAAGGTGTGTTGTTCCATTCTGGACGCCCACTCTTGCTCACACCCAGCGGCAGCAAACCAAATTTGCGGCCACAACAAATCATGATCGCAAGTGACGGCAGCGTTGAGGCATTGCGCGCAATGCGTGCCGCTGTTGAACTGATAAGTGATGAATGCGAGGTACGTGTTGTTATGGTCGATCCTCAACCCTTCAAAGTGGGTGAGGAACCCGGCGCAGACGAGGCGACTTATCTTTCGCGACACGGTGCAAAAGTGACGGTGGACCGCATTCCAAGCAGCGGCGCATCCGTGTCTGAGGCGTTGGCAAAACACGCAAAAGATCAGGGCGCTGAGTTGCTGGTGATGGGAGGGTATGGACACTCGCGCTTGCGTGAGCGTTTGTTCGGCGGTGTGACCAAATCCATATTAAATGCACCCCCGATACCTGTGCTATTGATGCACTAGGCATGCCCACAGCGCGGGAAACGCGTGGCATTGCATCAAGCTTGATCGGTGTATTCATACGTTCACTAAGCCCAGCGACGCCTGGGACTTGACGGAGAACGTTCGTTCGCATATTTTGAGAATGAACGTTCGCTCTTTCAGGTGTTGTATGAATTTGAACGATAATATCGCCAACCAAACGGTGGCGGCAGACACGCACGGCCCAGACAAAGGTGCGCGCGCTGAAAAGCGTGAGGCACAGACGGTGCGGATTATGGATGCCGCGCGCAAGTGTTTCGTCCAATCAGGCTTTCGCGGCGCATCCATGCACGAAATTTGCCGTGAGGCTGAAATGAGCCCCGGGGCTCTGTATCGCTATTTTCCATCCAAAGAGTCCATCATTGAGGCCATCGCCGAAGCAGACCGCCAAGCTGATCAGGCGATGTTGGCAACGATGATCAATGGCCCAACATTGATTGATGGCTTTGTGCGCGCGGCTCTTGGCCATTTTGCAATGGTCCGCGAACGCGGCATGGCTCCATTGTTCACAGAAATACGCGCCGAATCGATGCGTAACGAAACGGTGCGCGAAGCGTGTATGAAAAATGAAGGTCAGATCATGCAGGCCTTCCACGCATTCCTAAGCTATGGCGTTTCGCGCGGCGAAATTGATCCAATTTTAGAGCTTGATGCCATCGTGCCGATGATCCTTGCCATTGGTGAAGGCATCATTATGGGCGATTTGGCTGAAAAAGGCGTAACGGACGAACAAATAGAAGTCGCGCTTCGAGCCATATTACAATCTGTGCTGCGTCCTCAATATTCTAGTCAAAACCAGACTGGTGCAACCAATCCATTTGAAAGCTAAACCGATGCAAATACTTAGAAAATTACTCGTCGCAAGCGTATTGGTTGCTGGTCCATTGTTGCCTGCACATGCAGAAGACGCGAAAGCCCCGGTGGTTGCACAAAAGGCACCTGCGGTAACCGTGATTGCGGCGATCAAACGCGAATTGATAGAACGCCTGCCAGTATCCGGCTCCGTGATGTCCCGCCAAGAAGTATCTGTTGGCACCGATGCCGCTGGGCTTTTAGTGACTGAACTCAACGCTGATATTGGCGATACAGTGAAAGCAGGCGATTTGCTCGCAC
The DNA here is from genome assembly GCA_041749675.1 of Rhizobiaceae bacterium. Classification (GTDB taxonomy): domain Bacteria; phylum Pseudomonadota; class Alphaproteobacteria; order Rhizobiales; family Rhizobiaceae; genus JANMEX01. The sequence continues at coordinate 3,330 of JBGTAU010000110.1, forward strand.
GGCTTGATACTTCAACCATGCAAACACAGTTGGCGCAGTATGAAGCGCAGGCCGCCGAAGTAGCCGCCTCGCGAGCGCAAACCGAAGCACAAATTGTCGACGCACAAATAGGCGTGCGCCAAGCGCAAGAAACTTTTGATCGCGCCAAAAAGCTGGCAAAAAGCGGTGTGACCACTTCAGCCGCGCTCGATACAGCTGGCTATAGTTTGGAAAGCGCTTCCGCCAAATTGAACACCGCTAAGCAAGGGCTTGCCGTTGTTGATGCGAAAGCCAAATTGAACGCGGCACAAACCTCGGAACTCAAGCTGCGTATTGAGAAAGCCAATGTTAAAGCGCCTGCCGATGGCTTGATTCTTGCCCGCAACGCACAGCTTGGCGCGGTTGTATCCGGTGCAGCAGGGCCGCTATTTCGTATCGCTTGGACCGGTAAGTTTGAGGTGGTCGCAGATGTTCCTGAAGTGACGCTGTCACGCGTGAATGTCGGCGCCCCGACATCGTTTACAGTGACTGGCATTGAACAGCCGCTTCTGGGAACAGTGCGCTTGATCAGCCCAGAAATCATGGCCGCCACACGTTTGGGAAAGGTGTTCTTAACGTTGCCAGAAAATGCCAGCATCCGCCCCGGCGCGTTTGCACGAGGCGAAATTGAGCTGGTGCGGCGCGTCGCAATCTCGGTTCCAGAATCCGCTTTGCTGTACCGTGATAATGACGTGTACCTCCAAATTGTTAAAGACGGCGTCGTTGAATCGCGGACGGTTAAGACCGGTGCAAGGGCCGGAGGCTTTGTCGAGATTGCGGAAGGCTTGGCGGAAGGCGAAGAAGTGGTTGCCCGCGCAGGCACATTCATTGCCAATGGAGATCGCGTGACGGCAGTACTCGTTGAACAAACAACGGGAGCCACAAAATGAATTTCTCAGCCTGGTCCATTCGAAACCCGCTGCCTCCCATTCTCTTGTTCGTGGTGTTGATGGCGCTGGGCATAACCAGCTTTATGCGGCTGCCCATCACGCGTTTTCCGATCATAGATGTGCCAATTATTTCCGTAGTGATCACCGATCCGGGTGTTGCGCCGACTGAATTGGAAACACAGGTCACCAAAAAAATTGAAGATGCCGTTGCCAATATTTCGGGCGTTAAGAACGTTATCTCGACGGTCACAGAAAGTCGTTCAACCACAATCGTTGAATTTCGCTTAGAAGTGGACACGCAAAAAGCAGTCACTGATGTGAAGGATGCCATTGAGCGCGTGAAAGGCGCATTGCCTGCCACAGCAGGCGAGCCGATTGTAAATTCGATCGACATCGAAGGACAGTCGATGCAAACCTTCGGCGTCACTGCACCGCAAATGACCATCGAAGAACTGTCATGGTTCGTCGACAACACGGTCATTCGCAAGCTGCAAGGTGTCAAAGGCATCGGCAAGGTTGAGCGCAATGGCGGCGTAACGCGCGAGATTTCGGTGCGTTTGGACCCTCAGCGGCTCATGGCTCTTGGCGTGACAGCCGCGAATGTCAATCAAGCACTTCGCGGCATGAATGCAGATTTGACCGGCGGGCGCGGCGACATTGGCGATAAAGAGCAAGCCATCCGCACGCTGGGCAGTGCACGAAGCATTGAGGCTTTGTCGGCGACTGAAATAACACTCGGCGGCGGACGCAGCGTGCGCTTGTCTGATGTTGCCACAGTTACCGACAGTTATGCAGAGCCAAAATCCTATGCGACATCGAATGGCCAGACGATCATCGCATTCTCAATTTATCGCGCC
>JBGTAU010000111.1:0-4607 GCA_041749675.1 Rhizobiaceae bacterium
AAAGGCAATGTTTTTTTCCACTGTCACGTGCGGAAACAGCGCATAAGATTGAAACATCATATTGACAGGGCGCTTGTAGGGCGGGATGCCAGTCAACTGCTCGCCATCCAACGTAATTTGACCACTCGTGGGATTTTCAAAGCCAGCCAACATGCGCAGCAAGGTGGACTTACCGCAGCCTGATGCACCAAGAAGAGCGAAGAATTCGCGCTGATAAATATTGAGTGTCAGGTCATCGACTGCCGTGAAATCACCAAATCTCTTGGTCACATTGACAAAGGAAATGTATGGTTTTGCTGCTGGATCATTCCAAGGGGCGAACGAGCGCCGGATGTTTCCAAGTGATTTCATGTCGAACTCCCCTACACAATATCTCGTCGGCATTTTGCCAATCGTTACGAAAAACCCGGCGTTTTACCGCCGGGTTCCAATTCATGTTTTATTGTCCAGTGACAATTTTCGTCCAAACACGTGTGATGGCGCGTTGGTCTTTCGGCGATGTTGGTGTGATGGTGAACAATTTCGCCAAGGTTGCATCGTCAGGATAAACAGCGGTATCGCCTGTAATGGCTTTGTCGATGAATTCCTGGCTGGCTTTGTTACCGTTGGCATAAACGACATAGTTCGATGCCTTGGCAGCCACTTCCGGACGCATGATGTAATCAAGGAAGGCATGGGCCTCTTCGAGGTTTTTCGCATCTGCTGGAATGGCCATCTGGTCAAACCACATGTACGCGCCTTCCTGCGGAATGGTATAGCCGATTTCTACGCCCTGCTCTGCTTCTGCCGCGCGATCACGGGCTTGGAAGATGTCGCCGGACCAGCCGATTGCCACGCAAATATCGCCGTTGGCGAGCGCGTTGATGTATTCTGACGAGTGGAACTTGCGCACACTCGGGCGAATGCCCATCATCAACTCTTCAGCTTTGGCCAATGTCTCGGCATCCTTGGCGTCTGGATTGAGACCCAGATAGTTCAGTGCTGTCGGCAAAATATCGGTCGCCGAATCCAGCATCATTACGCCGCAATCTGCCAGTTTTGCCAATTCGGCTGGATCAAAAATTGTCTTCCAGCTGACAATTGCGTCCGTGCCGAGGCGTTCCTGGATTTTCTTTTGGTTAAAGCCGATACCGGTGGTGCCCCACATGTAATTGATGGAGTATTCATTGCCTGGATCGTAAATTGCTGTTTTGGTCTGCACCAAATCCCACATGTTCTTTATGTTAGGCAATTTTGTCTTGTCGAGTTTCTGGAACACGCCCGCTTGGATTTGGCGCGCAAGAAACGTTGCTGTAGGAACGACCACGTCATAACCAGACGAGCCAGCCAGCAACTTGGTTTCCAAAATTTCGTTGGAATCAAAAACGTCGTATACAACCTTGATTCCGGTTTCCTTGGTGAAGTCAGCTACAATTGAATCGTCTATGTAGTCAGACCAATTGAGTACATTGACCACACGCTCTTGAGCGAGGGCCGAGCCAGACAATGCCAATAAGGCAATGCTAGCACCAAAAATTGTATTTCGGACCATGTTCTAACCTCTATTTTTTGTTTCGAATGTTCTTTTTCCAGCTTTTGCTGGCTTGCGGAATAGACAAGGGGCATCAATTCTACTTTGCAGAGAATTGGCGCCCTGCGCCGACTTATCATACGTGATTATGTTCAAGATGAACCTTAACGCTTGTTCCGATGGCCTACCTTCAAACGGCATTTACCGATTGTCAACCAATCAAATGCCGACAAAACAACATTCTCTCTGTCAGTGTTCAAAGCAAAGTGTCGCCTGTGTTATTGTTTCGTCGTCGTTCGGTTGCCGACGATAAGATATAAAATCAACGCGACAATAACGATGCTGCCGCCGATCACCGTGCGACTGGACACCTGTTCATCGTGTACCAGCCACACCCAAACAGGGCCGAGCACTGTTTCCAGTGTCCCAAGCAAAGCGGCCAGCGCTGCTGGAATGAGCCGCGCGCCTGTGACGAACAGCGCCATGCCAAGGCCAAGATTGAGTGCACCAAAAGCAAACAGCCAAGCCATATCGACATTTGAAACAGTAAAGCTATCCGCTTGCGTCGCGGCAACGAGTGCGGCAAGCGAAGTGGCTGTGATGACGGCGGGCGTCATGCGCACATTGGAATGGCGGCGCGTCACAACTGTGGCCAGTGCAAAGACAAAGGTAATAAGCAAAGCCAGTAAGTTCCCCGTCAAGGAGCCATCAGAGCCCGAGCCATCTGACACCATAATAAGCACGCCAGCGATCACCGCCGCGATGGCCATCCATGTGATACCAGAAATGCGCTCGCCTAGAAAAATCCGTCCGATCAGCGCTGCCGCGAGTGGCACGGTCGCGTTGATCAAAATCACATTGGCAACGCTGGTGAGCGCTATGGCCAAAACAAAAGAGATCGACGCCGTCATAAAGCATAGCGCAACAATCAACCCCGGCCAGCCCATGTCTTTGAAGGCTTGTGGCGCTTTTTTTCCATCGCGAATAAGCAAAAACGCAATTAAAAAACTTGCCGCCCAGACGGATCGCCAAAATACCACTGTCCACGTATCTGGTGCGACGATGAAGCGATCGATCATTCCCCCCATCGACCAAGCAAGCGCCGAGCCTGCGACCAATAACGCGCCGCGAATATCCGTCGATTGCACATGTGCGCCTTGCGGCAACGGGATTGGATCAGTCGACATGGGGGCCTCAATATTTGGTACAGAATCGGAGCGATACTATCGCTCTGTCGTGCTCTTGTCGCATGACTGTTTAAGACATTTCCATCAGATTTAGTGACGTGTTTGTACACTCACACAAAATCGAACGCCGACAAACCCGTCACCATTTCGTCCAGTCCCAGTGGCTTGGTGATTGGCGGGGCAGCGCGGGAGAGGCAGCCGGCGCGTTCGCACAGGCGACATGATGGGCCAACTGGCGTTTTGACCGGTGAAATCGCCTCGGCATACACAATGTCGTCTTTGTAGGATAGGTCGCAGCCGATCAGAATTGCAGTGCGGCGTGGACGCTCGTTGAAGGCACCATGCGGGCCTTCAAGCGTACGTGCGATAACTAGAAACTGCCCGCCATCCGGCATCTCCACGCTCTCAACCAAAATCTGTTGGGGCTGCGCAAAGGCGGTATGGACTGGCAATTTGGGACAGCCTCCGCCGAATTTGGATTGCGGATAGCCACCCGCTCCTGCTCTACGGAACCGGTTGCTGGCTTGGTCAATCTCCAGCATGAAAAACGGAATGCCTGGCGCACCTGCCCTGCTCAATGTCGTCAACCGGTTAGCCGCCTGCTCAAACGAGACGCGAAAGCGCGAGCGCAGCACATCGATATCGTGTCGCGCTTTTTGCGCCGCTTGCGAGAATGCTTGATAGGGCATCATCAAAGCGTGAGCTGCATAACGCGCCATTTCAAACCGCGCGATGCGCCGCGCTTCAGGTGAGGATAGTTTCAAGCCTTCGATTACCGCCGCGATTACGACTTGCATCCGCAACAGCGCCGCCTCCATCGCGATCTCGCGTAGTTGGTCGAAGGGTGACAGGCGCTCAGATATGAATAAGCGCTGCGAGTGACGATCATAGCGCCGACGCCAATTGGGCATCGTCGCCACGGGCAGCACCCGTACTGTGACGCCATGCTGTGCACGCAGCCAGTCTTTCAGCGTGCCTTCCAAATCATCGGCAGGTTTGAGCAAATGGAGAAAGCTTTCAGCCTCCTCTTCAATCGACGCAAAATGATTAGCGCGACTTGCCAACAGTTCCTGCACTTCATCCAGCGGCAATCGCGCGCCTGCTGTTGCAGTCGTGCGCCCATCTTTTGAAAGGAGTGTCGAGAGGTCGGTCAGCCGCTCTTGGCCTTCGCGATAAGCGCGGTACAATTTGATCATCGCGCCCGCCACATTGGGCGCAGACTCCGCCACTTCGATCAGCTCTTCTGGCCCCGGCAATTCCGCAGACAAAAGAGGATCAGCAAACACCTCGCGCAGGTCCGCCACCGATCCGCCGCTTTCGCCTTGCAAGTCTTCAAGATCAATTTTGAACGTGGTCGCCAGTTTCAAAATGAGCTGAACGGTTAGCGGTCGCTGATTGCGCTCGATCAAGTTGAGATAGCTCGGCGATATACCAATCGCATCAGCCATCGCCGTTTGAGTGAGATCCTTTTCTTTGCGGATTCGGCGTATACGGGGGCCAGCAAAAATCTTCTGTTCAGCCATTTCAGCTTGTCCTTTACAGAGATTTACAAAAATCGAACATTTGTAACTTTTACAATTATGACAGATTTACAATCATATTTCGTCAAAGACAAGACAGTATGACCGCGCAAATCTCCAAAATTGCACGAATAATCTGGTCATTATTGTGCAGTGCGATATTGATATGTAACGAATTTACAAATTAACGCTTACTGTAAAAGGAACAAAATCATGAAACCTCGTGTTAAAGAACGTGCTGAAGAACAAGCAACGGCAATGAACACAGACCAGCAGTCCGTCATTCGCATGGTTGCCAATGATTTGCACCGTTTGAACCAGTCGGTGATGAAGGCCGTGGAAGCTGGTGTATCGGTCGAATTGGTGCGCACTGCCCGTCATCATTGCGGC
>JBGTAU010000112.1:0-4931 GCA_041749675.1 Rhizobiaceae bacterium
ATCGCTTCTATCAAGTGCCGCACTGCAGCGGCATGGGCTACCATTTGCCGCAAACGCTGGCGGCCATGCGCGCTATAAAGGCCGAAGGTGGCTGGGGCGTGGTCAATACAGAATATTGCTCTATCCATCCCTCGTCAGATGATGGCCTTTTTCCTTATGCAAGCCTGTGGGATGACGAAGATGTGCGCAGTCAGACGCTGATGACTGAGAGCGTCCACCAGCATGGCTCTCTTGCGGGTGTCGAACTCTGGTACGGGGGTGCAACGGCAAACCATGTCACACGCCAAACTGCGCTCGATATGGAAAGTCTGCCGACCGTATACAGCCCTTGGCAGAGCCAGCGCATGGACGCGGCAGATTTCAAGATGTTGCGTGGCTGGCACAGAGACGCCGCGCTTAGGGCCAAGTCTGCTGGTTTTGATATCGTCTATATTTATGCCGCACATCTCTACATGCTCAGCAGCATGATCGATAAAGGACTTAACCCGCGCATGGATGCGTATGGCGGCTCTCTCGAAAACCGTGCACGGCTGTTGATGGAATTGTTGGACGACACGCGCGATGCTGTCGGCGATGCGTGCGCAATTGCTGTGCGTATTGAAGTGGCGGGATCTGAAGGCAACCGCGATGAACGCTCTGGGCTGCTTGCTCGTATGGCTCCTATGGTCGATCTATTTGATGTCACCATTCAAGACTACGGTACAGAAATGGGCACCTCTCGCTTCGTCAAAGAAGCGGCGATGGAAGCAGATGTGGCCCATGTCCGGTCCGTCACAGGTAAACCTGTGGTTACAGTTGGCCGGTTCACCAGCCCGGAAACCATGCTGTCGCAGGTACGGCGTGGCGTGGTGGATTTCATCGGGGCAGCGCGTCCGTCAATTGCTGATCCATTTCTGCCCGCCAAGATCCGTGATGGCGCGCTTGATGACATTCGCGAGTGCATCGGCTGCAACATCTGCTATGCGCATGATACCGTGGGAGCACCGATACGGTGTACGCAAAATCCGACTATGGGCGAGGAATGGCGGCGCGGCTGGCATCCGGAGAAAGTGACTGTCTCCAAGGTACAAGAACCGGTTTTGATTATCGGCGGCGGACCAGCGGGGTTGGAAGCTGCCGTGACTTTGGGCAAGCGCGGCGTTCCGGTGATGCTTGCCGAAGCCTCGAATGAATTCGGCGGGCGGGTTTTGGCGGAAAGCAAATTGCCCGGCCTTTCCGAATGGATGCGCGTTCGTGATTGGCGGATGGGCCAATTGCACAAATTGAGCAATGTCGAGCTGTATCTTGCCAGCCGCATGGACGTGTCCTCCATTCAGGAAACCAGTGCCGAACATGTCATCCTTGCAACGGGCAGTCGCTGGCGCACGAACGGCCAAGGCGCCATCAGCCGCCTGCCCATTGCTTCCTTTAACGATCTGCGCACCCTTTCGCCTGATGGTGCTATGGCTGATGGGCTTGTTTCCAGTCCTGTGGTCATTTACGACACGGATACCTACACGCTGGCCTCAGCACTTGCCGAAAAGTTCGCATTGGCCGGCCATCAAGTTACCTATATTACCCATAAAAGCATCGTATCGGCTTGGAGCCAACATACTGACGAGCAGCCTTACATTGAACGGCGATTGCGCGAACTTGGCGTCGCCATCGTGACAAGTTCCATTGTCAGCGGCTTGGCGCGCGATGGTGTTGTGGTGGAGTGTGCATTCACCGGAACACAGAGCACAGTGCCTTGCGCAACATTTGTTCCGGTCACCTCGCGTGAACCGGACAGCGCGCTTTGGCATGCTATGCAGGACGCTCCTTTGAAAAGTGTTACCCGCATTGGTGATTGCAAGGCCCCCGGCATTATCGCGCAGGCGGTCTATGATGGCCACATGGTCGCCCGTGGTATGTTCATTTCAGCAGCGGAAAACTACATAAGGCGCGAACGGGCAGTTGTTCCTTAAGAGAGGCAGAAGATGCAAGCTGAACATGCAATACGCAACTTGATTGAGGAAGTTGACGTTTATCTTTCGCGCTTTTCCGGTGAAGGCATTGGTGAGGTTCGCGCCGGTATAGAGACCTTTAGGAATGCGCCGTTTGTGACAAGCAAAACAAATGCGATCCAGTTTCAGGCAGACCTTCAACTGGCACTGGATTTGCTGACCGCCGATGGTTTTGACGCTCTGGCCAATGCCATTAGCGCGGCAGCGCCGTATCTAAAATGGGTGCCATACGACCGCTATCCGCCTGCCGAAATCGGCGAACGCTTTGCCGTAAATCATGCCTTTGCGTCGTTTATTGGCGAGGATGCACCGATCTGCGCGACCAATTTTGATCTCGGCCTGTTCCTGATCAAGCCGCAGGTTTTTTACCGCGATCACCACCACGCAGCGCCGGAACTGTATGCACCATTGACCGGTCCGCATGGTTGGCGGTTTGCGCGAGGTGCGGCGCTTGATTGGCAGCCAGCGCACCGTCCGATTTGGAACCCACCTTTCCACCATCATGCGACGATGACCGGCAGCAACCCTTTTCTGTGCATTTTCGGATGGACGCATGACGTGAACGAGACAGCGCGAGTAATCGCTTGCGACGACTGGGGCCATTTGGAGCAACAGGCAGGCGCGTTAATCGAGTAAAAGCTGATCCCATTATTAAGAATGCAGGTCATTACGATGGATCCACCCACGCCTCGCGCTGAAGCTGTTGCCGTGCTGGATGGTCGCATCATCGATGTCGGAGGTGTGCGGACAGGGCATATTGCACGAGTATGCCTGTTACTCAGAAGTGCGTCCGCTTGCAGGGCGCACAACGAGCGTCGTGAAATGCTGGAAATGTACCGTGTACACTGCCTTTAATTGAGACTTCAAATTCCTAAAATTTCCACTCGTTTTTGAAAATGGCGGACAGGGCGTCCGCCATTTAAGTTGATTCATTGCGATGCAATCGGTCTCATCGTGTTGCCAATCTTGCAAAAATAATGCCTTAAAACAATAGATTTCTTCAGCGTTTCAATTTTTCTAGTATCACGTTGTCTCATCCAATCGCCGCAATAGTGTGGGGCTGAATGTGGGGCTGGAGAGGAACGATGTTATCTGACGCAAAGGCGCGAAAGGTTAAGCCCGGAGACAAACCAATGGCCATTGGTGGGGTACCCGGTGCCTACTTGTTCCCGGGGGCAATAGCCGGCCAGGGCAAATGGATATTTCGGTTCGTTTCTCCGGTTTCCGGCAAACGGCGGGATATGGGTCTCGGTAGCTATCCTACTGTTGGAATTGCCGATGCACGGAAAGCTGTCTTTGCTGCCCGTGAGATGATCGCCGTAGGGACGGATCCGATCTACCAGCGCAAGCTGATTGAAACGGAAGAGCGCCTTCGGATCGAAATCCCGACATTCGAGCAAGCGGCGCTGGCAGTTCATGCGGAACTGCGGGCGGGATTTCGAAACCCGAAACATGCCGACCAATGGATCAACACGCTACGCACCTACGTGTTCCCCCGTCTTGGATCGACGTTGGTTTCCGAGTTGCGGGCGCGGGACTTTGCGGATGCTTTAAAGCCGATTTGGCTTACCAAACCGGAAACTGCCTATCGGGTTCGCCAGCGCTGCGATGTGGTGATGAAATGGTGTGCTGCTCGTGACCATGTCGTAGCCAGCCCGCTCGGCGTTATCGATGCGCTGCTGCCGCGCCAGCCAGGCAAACGGGAACGGGTTCAACACCATCCTGCTGTGCCATGGCGAGCCCTGCCAGTGATTTGCAGGGCGCTGTTCAGCGGCAACACCGTTGCCGTTGGTCGGCAGGCGTTGGAGTTCCTTGTGCTCACGGCTTGCCGCTCTGCGGAAGTTCGCAAGATGCAGTGGCAGGAGGTGGATTTTAATCAGCAGATTTGGCTAATCCCTGCTGAACGGATGAAAGCTCGCAAGGCCCACAGCGTGCCATTGTCACCGCGGGCGATGGAAATCCTCGATTTCAGGCGCACCCAAGCAATTGACAGCCCATTCGTCTTTCCCTCGACACGCATGACACCGCTCAGTGACGCGACTCTGACCAAAATCCTCTCGGACGCCAAGATTGGCAGTGATACGCCAAACCGTCTCGCCACAGCCCACGGCTTTCGGTCCTCGTTCCGCGACTGGGCGTCAGAAAACGGTTACCCGAGAGACGTCGCCGAGCGGGCTTTGGCACACACCATAAACAGTGCTACCGAAGCCGCTTACCACCGTACTGACTTGCTTGATGTAAGGCGGCCCATGATGGATGCGTGGGCGAAAATTGCAACCCAAACTGTATTCTGAACGGTTTGAATGGACCTAGGGTTTGGCAAAGCGAACCGAGACGATGGGCCGCTCCCTTGCTCCAGGAGAAACTGACTTTCGGTGAGAAGCTACATGGATTGCGTTATGCGACTTGTTCTACAGAAAGCGGGCTACTCCAGAGTGGACCGTGCATGGATTTCAGATTTCAACAACCGCTTTGCGCCCTCATTTCGGTCGTTCGTGGATCATATCCGACACCCATTAGCTGCCATTCTTTCAAGCGCAAACAAAGTCATGAAAGGGCCAGGAGCGGAAGTTCAACGGACAAATTTCTCTATGCAACAATCAAACAATTTTGAATTGTTTGAGTAAGCTCCAAAAAAACTGTGCCAAAGGAATACGTTGCCTCAGGGTTTTAAGCAGTCCTGCGTCCTTGCCGACTGTATAGCGCAGTTTTGGATTTTGGCTCGAAAAGTGTCTTCTGAACCTGTGGGCCACCAAGTCTTGTGTTGGCTTCAGGGAGTTAATGTTTGGAGTGCCCCCGATTCATACAAAGCGGCAACTTGATTTTTATGACAGGATTTTCGCACGCTTCTGCAGCAAGAAGGCACGCACAGCTTGGTCTTCCGAAAGACCCGCAGCGGTTTCGTAACATTCCGCGGCAGTGCTCACATCTCCAATGCCTTCCAGA
>JBGTAU010000113.1:0-3998 GCA_041749675.1 Rhizobiaceae bacterium
ACCGCGATGCTCAGCACGAGGGTCGTTGCAGCGACACACAGCGCAAGGGGAATTGAAAGAAGGCCGGCTGCAATTGGGCGATTTCGTTTGGTTTTATGAATGCGATCAGACGACAAATCAAACAAATCATTGATGATGTAAATTGTTGAAGCAAGCAGCGAAAACGCGATGAAAGCCAGAATAATTGCGCGCGGCGTATCCCCCTTCATTATCTCATTTGCAAGCACGGCAGGAACGGCGACCAAGGCATTTTTCGACCATTGATGCACGCGCAACAATTTCAAAATTATTTTAAACGAGACCGCCTCGCCGACAAACAACACCGAAGCATGTGCACGTTGATAGTGCGCAGCAACGCGATCAGGCGCGACAACAATCGTATCGTTCGCCGCTTCAAAAACTACAATGTCTTCTTTGCTGTTGCCCGCGTAGGTAAATCCACGCGCTCCAAACCTCGATGCCAATGCGTCGCGTTTGTGCGTTGACGTTAAGTTCACTTCATCTTTTGTGGCAATGACATGATCGAAAAGCTGTAGATGATCTGCAACGGCATGAGCAAACTTTTCAGGACTACCCGTGGCCAAGACAATTTCGCGCCCTTGGGCTTTTTGCGTGCGCAAAAAATCAATGAATTCATTGCGATAAGGCAAAGAGGACGCATCAATATCAACCAGAGACGCCAGTTTAAGCTTCAGATTGGCTTTGCCACCAAGCAACCAAAACGGCATCAAAAACAACAAGAACACGTTGCGCTTCAAGGCTAAAATGATCGCTTCCCACAGCATATCCGTTGCCAAAACGGTGCCGTCCATATCCACAGCCAATGGCGTCGCGTTCATTTTGATTTTCTGCTTCATGGCCAATGCGTAGCCTAGAAGTCAGAAAATTCGGTAAAGCGTACATTCCGCAGATAAGCGAATTGGTCAGCATGGTAAATAAAATACAAAAGGCCGAGATATTCTCGGCCTTCCACATTCTCTATTCGGTTGAGTTATTTAATCTTCGCAACGCCGCCTGAAATCTCAACTGTTTCCGAACCGGTCAAAGCCTGACGATCACCATTCGGCATGGTCACAAAACAACCACCTGAGCAAAACTCAACCGTTTCATTAGGGCCAACGGTTAATTCTGCTTTGTCGGCGCCTTCAGTTACCATCAAAGTCTGCGCATCAGCATCACGGTTGATCACCGAAGCGGCATTCGCAAAACCTGACATGGCAAACAGAGCAATAAGGACTGCACTAAACTTTTTCATCTTTGACCGGCGCTTTTGCGCCGCCTCTCGTTCATGCGGGAACCCCGCGTTACTTCAATCATATAGACCAACAAGCCTGAACGCTAGCTGAACGACACATTCACGTTTTTACAGACTTCGCTCGCGCTTTTGCAATGGCATTCACCTTTGGAATTTCTAAGCCCATCTCTTTAACTTCAAATGATTTTCTATCCGTATGGACATGAACATCACGCTGCGGATATGGAATTTCAATACCAGCATCGCGAAAACGCTGCAAAATCTGAAAACGAATGTCATTTTGAACGACCGGCGACATGGTTATATCGCCCAGGTGCACTCGCAATTCAAAATTCATGGATGAATCTGCAAAAGCTTGAAACAAAACAAACGGCTCTGGATTCTTCAAAACCAGTGGATGGCTTCGCCCAATATCCATGAGAATATCGCTGACTTCGTGCGGGTCAGAAGCGTAAGAAACACCAACAGGAATTTCAACGCGACCAATTTTATTGCGATGGGTCCAATTGCCAACTGCAGCATTGATTAGTTCCGAGTTCGGTAAAATCACTGTTTGATGTTGGAAAGTTTCAATCTCGGTGGCCCGCACTGAGATCTTTTTCACAAAGCCAGCCGTGTTACCCGCGACAATCCAGTCTCCAACTTTGAATGGCCGCTCCGCAAGCAAAATCAATCCAGAGACAAAGTTGGATACAATATTCTGCAATCCAAAACCAATACCAAGAGAAAGCGCACCAGCCACAAGTGCGAGACTGGAAAGGTCAATGCCCGCCGCCGAAATGCCAATCAGCAGTGCAATCCCCATGCCGGCATAGCCAAAAGCAGTTTTAATGGAGTGGCGAACACCAGAGTCAATCTTCCCGCGCGATAAAATATTGCCATCAAGCCATTTTTGAAACCAACGGGTCAGCGCAAGTATGACAAAGAAAACAAAGATTCCGGTCAAAACGCCAACGAGCGAAATTGTTACAGAGCCAACGGTAAATCCGTTAAGTGCTGAAACAATCCATGACTTTATGTCCTCCCATTGGAAGCGCCACTGCAGCAGGATCAGCGGCAAGCCAATCGCAACTGTCATAAGGTTTATGACAATGCTGGACAATACGCCAATGCGATCAAGTGAGACGTCGCCCAGTTTGTAATGGTCTCGCAGGAAGCCACCAACATTTGACTTAACAAACGCATCCTCCCGCGACAAAGACTGTGCACTTTTGAAGCCAAGGTACATCGTTACCAATATCGCGCCTGTAATAACAATTTGCTGTGTAACAAACCGCGATAGGCCAACATACCCAAACAGGGCGGCAAATATCGGCAAAAGACCCAACAAAAACAGCGCAACACGAATATTCTTATTAAACAACAGGCGATTTGAATCTTGAACGGGCCGGACCAAGCTTATGGCAATGACCAATAAGCCAACCAAAATTGACGCATAAAAACTCTTTGCAATCGTCAGCACCAAAGGTGCGCCTTGGACCTCGTTGACAACATTGGTGAAATTATCAAGGCCGGTCACCAAGGCAGTCAGCGACGTCAATAGCAACAACAAGCGCGCGGGTTTGGGATCAACAAGCAGCAATTGCCATGCTGGCATATCGGGGGACAACAGTGCGCGCGCAAGCCGTGAAACAAAGAATACGATGGCAATGAGCTGAAACAGTGCTACCAAAATTTCTCGAATGTCAGGTCTTAGAACCTTGAAATAATCAAACAAATAATAAGTGGCAGCCAAAAACACAGCAATTGAAGCGGACGGAATTAAGGTGGACCAAAACGCCACAGACAATCGGCTAAGATACGACGGCGCGGTATTCAATGGATCTCTGCTGTACAGCCCGCCAAACGCACGGCGTCCAGCAATGAACATTGCCACCGCCATTAAAAGAGCGAAAAATGTCGCCCCGAGCATTGAGTTCAATTTGAATTTCGTAACGAATTTAAACCAAGACGTTACCGATTTTTGTAGCGTCGTAACACCTTGTTGCGCCGCCTCAACCACTTCAGTGCTGAATAAAGTGTTGAGTTCAATTCGTTTGGCCAAATCATCGGCAAACAGAACGCGGCGACGTTCTGCGATATCGTCCGTCGCTTTGCCGATCGTCACAGTGAGATCTTCCGCCACGCCCAGAAGCACATTGATTGCCGACTTATCGCGCACCAAACGTTCGCGCTCGAGCGTTACAACTTCAGTTTCCGGTACAGCATCTTTTTCGGGCGCTGGACCAAGGTCTGCCAACCGCTGATTCAAATCGTCCAATTTGGGACGAAATGCGACAGCAACAGCGAGCGCATCTTTAACCAGTTGATCGAGCACTGTGCGCTCTTGGGCAAGTTTCACATCGTCCACGCCTTCTGCGGCAAGCACTTTTTGCGAAAGTTCGACCTTTGCTTTGATGGTTTCCAACAATGCGCGTTGATCATCGACAAATTCTGCGCGTGCAATTGTGCCTAAAAATAGTGGAATGACCAAGGCGATCAGAAGCGTTGCTATGCCTCGTAGGAGACGCGAATAAATCAACGGAATCAGTTCCTTTCTTAGCCTGTCGTATCTTTTGTTAAAGAAGGTGCACCGTAGCGACAATGCCTAGTAAACGACAGCATCAAGACGAAGTAATAAAATACACAAGAAACAAGGCTTCATGTCGCTTTTTAGACTACGCCAGCCACAAAGCATGCTTAAAACGAACAATGTAAAAAGCGTCAGGTAATTCATAGCAAGTGGCCGAATATTCTGTTTTTA
>JBGTAU010000114.1:0-4222 GCA_041749675.1 Rhizobiaceae bacterium
GAGCCGTTGTGCAGATAGGGTGCAGTTGCCCATATGCCATTGAGTGGGCGAGCCTTGTAAACTGGCAAAGGCGTATCGGGCGCAAATGCGCGTGCCCGCGCTACAATATCCGCGCAATATTTCAACTGCTCGCGTAGGCGCCCCAGCGGATCTTCGCTCGCGCCTTGCCCGCCAAACACACTTTCTAGTCCAACCAAAACGGCTGAGCCAAACCGCGCACTGGCCGCCTCCAATTGATTTTCTGCCATAATTTTCAGCGTATCAGCCTTATGTGCCAACACATCACGTTGAATAAGTACGCGCAGCAAATCTGTTGTCACAGCGTGATCTGCAAACGGACGATTGCCAAACGAAGGCATAAAACCAGTAACATTCTTTTTGCCTTCAAAACGACCGGAAGGAACCGTGTGCAAAAGAGCGTTACACGCCATGCTTGGGTCGGTCCCGATAAACTGTGGTGAAGGACTAATGGATTTATCAAAATCCGAAGGCCGCGTGTTTTTATCAAACAGCGGCTGTAAGTAAACAAAGCCTTTTGGATCAGCCGCTGTCTGGGCACTTGGTTGGTCTATCAATGGAAGAGTGGATTGAATGTCGGTCGAATCCAAAATTCCATGACAGCTGCCACAATATTCTTTGTACAACCCCTGACCGCGAGCACGCCGCGTTTCATCGAGTTTTCCAAAAGCATCCGGCCAACGCGGCGATTGCAACTCGGCCAATGCTTGCTCAATTTTGAGAAGATTATCCAGCCGAATGGATGAAATCACCTTTTCGCCGCTTGGATCCAATTTGACATCGGCAAATACGCCGAGTGCTTCGGTCCAGTTGCGAATAAGGGCACCGATTTTGGCAACCTTTACCACACCAAAATCAGCCCCGTTATCTACCACACCATTGTGCTGCAATCGTGCTTGCTGGTTTGCATTCCAAACAAAGGGATAGCTTACGGGCGCATTGCTGGCCGGTAGTGGCTCTTGATCGTCCGCTGCAATGCTGGGATCGGCAATCACGGCGGCTGTTGTCGCCAAAATGACACCAACAGCATCGGCCCGCCCGCGGCCCCAATGCGATGAATTGCCTGTTTCATTGATGCGATTGCGAAAAGCCAGCCAATGCTCAACCTCTGTTTTGAGCTTATCCGTCTGCGCTTTGTCTGCGGACGCGCCCAACACCATTTTTGCAAAAGCTCCAAACGCGCGTTCACTTTCTGTGGCATCTGAAACGGCCGCAATTAACTGCGTCGTAAATCCTTGAAAATCTGCCATCGACTGGCCGCCATGGATCACAATTTCAGCGCCGTTCGCCTTCAACTTGGCTGTATGACAAGCTGAACAATTAAATCCAAGCCAACTTTTCGATGTGTCTTTGAGATCATAATCTCGAATAAAGCCGATGGGCATCGCTTCAGGGGCTTGAGAAAAATATTCGAACCCCAAAGCCTGTAGCGCGTGACGATCAAATCGCGGCGAACCATCGGGCAATTTCAACGCCGCCAACCATTCCCAAGGTATCAACCGTGACCCTTGGCTAAGTTCGTACCAATCTCGCATCGGGCCTTGTGTCCAACCCTGCGATTGCGGAAAGTCTTGATACGCAAATGCTGAAGTGGGCAAACCCAATGCCTCAATACAAAGCACAACAAATGCCCAAAATTTGGCCCGCACGACTATGCCCCTCAGTTAAGAACTCACCCAATAAGGCAAAGTTGTCGTTTTTCAGCGCAAATGCAATCACCCGATGGGGTGATTAAGGCGGCATATTATCTGCAATGCACAATTTTAACGCAGACGGATAAAATTCTCAGATCCTAATCCAAGCGTCGAGCATCCATTTCACTGTTGAGTATTTGCCCACGCATGGTAGGTTCGCCATCAAGGGTGGTGGCCAGCACAAAATGAGCATTCGAACTGAAGGTAACAACAATCGATTAGACGATGCAGCTCGTGCTGGTTGGCTCTATTATATTGCTGGTAAAACTCAAGAAGAGATCGCCGCCCAACTTGGTGTGTCGCGCCAGTCGGCGCAGCGATTGGTGTCGCTTGCCATGTCCGAAGGCTTGATCAAAGTGCGACTTGATCATCCTATCGCCAATTGTCTGCAACTGGCGGAACGGCTGAAAACTACATTTGCGCTTGATTTTGTTGAAGTGGTTCCGAGTGATGAAAACTCGACCTCAACCACAATTGGCGTGGCTGAAGCTGCATCCGCTGAAATCGAAAAATGGCTACGGTCAGCGACGCCTATTATCATGGCCATTGGCACTGGCCGCACGCTCAAAGCTGCGATTGACCATTTACCAAAGATGGATTGCCCGCAACATCGCGTCGTTTCCTTGACCGGAAACATATCGCCTGACGGTTCGGCAGCGTTTTACAATGTTATTTTCAATCTCGCTGACAAGGTAAAAGCACGCTCATACCCCATGCCGCTGCCAGTTTTTGCCACTTCCACCGACGAAAGAGACCTTTTGCACAAGCAACCCATGATCAAGACAACGCTTGATCTGGCCGCCAAAGCCAATGTGGCATTTATTGGCATAGGAGATCTCAGCAACGATGCACCGTTGTACCAAGATGGGTTTGTGTCTGACGCAGAATTGCAAGCTTTGAAAAAGAGCGGTGGAGTGGGAGAAATCGTTGGCTGGTCATTTGATCGTGAAGGGCGATTTATCGACGGACTAACCAATGACCGAGTCGCCTCCGCGCCAATTCCATCGCGTGAAAAATCACTGGTGATTGCCATTGCCAAAGGTGTTAAAAAACTACCTGGCATTTCCGGCGCAATCAGACGACGTATAATCAACGGCCTCATCACAGATGAAGCCACCGCCGAAGCATTGCTTTTCGAACGCTAAGGTCACGTTTTCCATACCTCTCCAACGCATCTGACTCGCGGCGCGAGCGCGGCTGCAAGCTATCTCCAAGCCATCTCGAAGCCATCTCAATATCATACTACAGATGGTGCAATGCAGCATCGAATCTTGCTTGACTCTGCCTCGTAATGCTGAATATTTGCTCACAGCCAAGGCAAATGCTCACTTTGGCATTTTGGGAGGAATTAAATGAAATTGAAATCTGTGATACTAGGCGCAGCCTCACTGATCGCTATGGTCAGTTTTGCTCAAGCCGAAACAAAGTTGACCATCGCCACCGTGAACAACGGCGACATGATCCGCATGCAAGGCTTGACCGACGATTTTACAGCAGCCAACCCAGACATTAAGTTGGAATGGGTTACGCTCGAAGAAAACGTATTGCGTGAAAAAGTAACGACCGACATTGCTGCCAAAGGCGGTCAGTTCGACGTGCTCACTATTGGTACATATGAAGTGCCGATCTGGGGCTCAAAGGGCTGGTTGATGCCGTTGACTGCTATCGATGAACCAGCAGATTTGCTCCCAGCGATTGCTGGTGGTTTGACTGTTGATGGCAAGTTGATGGCTGCACCATTCTACGGCGAATCTTCAATGGTCATGTATCGCACTGACTTGGTGGAAGCCACAGGCATGAAAATGCCAGATGCTCCAACATGGACAGAAGTTAAGGCGATTGCTGAGAAGATTACCAACAAAGAAAAAGAAATCTACGGCGTTTGCCTTCGCGGCAAAGCAGGCTGGGGCGAAAACATGGCTTTCCTGACAGCCACGTCAAACTCCTTCGGCGCTCGCTGGTTCGACGAAAAGTGGGTTCCACAGTTCGATCAACCAGAATGGAAAGCCACTTTGGACTTCTACCTCGACCTGTTGACAAAAAATGGCCCTCCAGGCGCATCGTCCAACGGCTTCAACGAAAACCTTGCACTGTTCAATGCCGGCAAGTGCGGCATGTGGATTGATGCGACGGTTGCTGCATCGTTCGTGACTGGCAAAGACTCCACTGTTGCTGACAAGGTCGGTTTCGCACTGGCTCCAGACAATGGTCTTGGCAAGCGCGGCAACTGGCTGTGGGCATGGTCGCTGGCAATTCCAGCTGGCACACAAAAAGAAGAAGCTGCTCAGAAGTTCGTCTCTTGGGCAACTTCCAAGAAGTACACCGAGATTGTCGCAGCGAAAGAAGGCTGGGCTAACGTTCCTCCTGGCACACGTACATCGCTCTACGCGAACCCGGAATATCAAAAGGTTCCGTTCGCCAAGATGACACTCGACTCCATCAACTCTGCTGACCCGACAAAGCCGACTGTAAAGCCGGTTCCATATGTTGGTGTTCAGTTCGCTGCTATT
>JBGTAU010000115.1:0-3245 GCA_041749675.1 Rhizobiaceae bacterium
GCCGCAAACGCCTGCATCATGGCGATGGGTCAAATTGCAGGGCGCAGTCTGGTCACGGTTGAAGGACTTTCACTAGAAGGCAAACAACCCATTCAGGAGGCCATGGCAGAAAATGGTTCGTCGCAATGCGGGTTTTGCACGCCGGGCATTGTGGTATCACTAGCTGGATTGCTGGCGTCACAATCGAACCCAAGCGAGAGCGATATTCATGATGCATTGGCTGGAAATCTCTGCCGCTGCACCGGATATAAACCCATCTTCGAAGCAGCAAAAAAGGTTGCAGCAAGCGGATTGCAAAGCCTGAAAACAAGTCCGGCCTCAAGTGACGCCAGCGTTGCAATTGCGATAAACGATACAGAATTTCATCGCCCAAAAACGCTTAGCACCCTTTTCGAATTGCGCGCTCAGTTTCCAAAAGCGCAGTTGTTGGGCGGCGGAACTGATGTTGGCGTCGCGCTCGCTGAGCATGCTGTGCATTGGCCTGTCACCATTTGGACGGGCCAAGTAAAAGAACTTATCGAAATCAGCGAAGGTGATGCCAGTTGGCACTTTGGCGCGGCGGTCACTTGGACGCGCGTCTTAGACCAAACCGCACAATCCTTACCGTCGCTGGCAACATTATTGCGCCGGTTTGGCTCGACCCAAATTCGCAATATGGGCACGATTGGCGGCAATATTGGCACGGCAAGTCCGATCGGCGATGGTCCCCCGCCACTCATTGCCTTGGGTGCAACAATTACCTTGGCCTCGGCCAAGGGCGAGCGCACAATGGCATTGGAAGATTTTTTTCTAGACTACCGCAAAACAGCTTTGCAGAGCGATGAGATCATTAAATCAGTCAGCGTTCCAAAACCCAGACCAGACCAACATTTTCGCGTTTGGAAAATTTCTAAGCGCTACGATCAAGACATCTCCACCGTTTGCGGCGCATTCAATTTGGCAATAGAAAATGGAACTATCACTGAGGCGCGCGTGGTTTTTGGCGGCATGGCGGCCATTCCTTTTCGTGCAAAAGAAGCAGAGAAAGCTTTGATCGGCATGCAAAGCCAAAGTGGCGATTTCAACGCGGTCGCGAATGCTATTCGGCATACGTTCCGACCACTCTCAGATTGGCGTGGCACTGCCGACTATCGTCTGCAAGTCGCAGGAAACCTCGCGTTACGCCTCGGCGCTGAGCTCGCAGGCCAACCGGTCGAAGTCATGTCGTTGGAGGCCAGCCAATGAGCGCGCTCGAACGTCGTTTGGTCGGCAAGGGCCTTGCCCATGATAGTGCCATGAAACATGTCACGGGCATCGCCACCTACATTGATGACATGCCAGAACTTCCCGGCACTTTGCATGCCGCGTTAATTTTATCTCCCGTAGCGCACGGTAAGCTGAAATCAGTTGACCTAAGCCAGGTCTTGGCTTCAGCAGGTGTCGTGAAAGCCATTCTTGCCGCCGATATTCCCGGCCATAATGACGTTGGCCCGATCCTCAAACACGAGCTCTTGTTTGCGCAAGATATCGTTGATTTTCGTGGTTGCGTGATCGGTGCCATCGCTGCCGATACGATGGCAAATGCGGTCATCGCCGCCAAAAAAATCATCCTCGATATCGAACCATTAACGGCAGTGCTCGACGTTGAAACCGCGCACCAAAACAAGTCCTATGTGCAGCCTTCGCAGACCGTCGCTGAGGGCAACGTTGCAGAGGGTTTCGCCGCTGCGACACGCATCTTCATGGGCCGACAAATTATTGGCGGGCAAGACCATTTCTATTTGGAAACCAATATCGCCTATGCCATTCCCGGCGAAGACGATGACATGTTGGTGCATTCATCCACCCAGCACCCTACGGAAGTGCAGCATCACGTCGCCGCTGTTCTTGGCGTTCCTGCCAGCAAGGTTGAATGCCAAGTGCGCCGCATGGGCGGAGGTTTCGGCGGCAAAGAAAGTCAGCCGACCATCATTGCCGCTTCTGCCGCCTTGCTCGCCCGCTTGACTGGTCGCCCGGTCAAACTGCGCCTCAACCGCCGCGATGACATGACGGCCACCGGCAAGCGTCACCATATGGTCGCCAATTGGAAGGCGGGCATTGATGCCAAGGGGCGCATAACGGCACTCAATGTCGAATATCTCGCAGGCGCTGGGAACACACCGGACCTCACCGGACCGGTCATCGCCCGCACCCTGTGCCACACTGACAATGCGTATTTTATCCCGGCCGGTCATTTCATCGGCCATGCTTGCAAAACCAACACAGTCTCCAACACCGCGTTTCGCGGCTTCGGTGGTCCGCAAGGCATCATCACCATTGAAGCCATCATGGACACCATTGCGCGAGAGGCCGGTATTGATCCCAATGAGCTGCGCCGCATCAATTTCTATGCGCCAGAAACCGGCGAGGTGACGCCCTATGGTCAACCCGTTGAAGACAATCGCCTGCCTGAGGTGACAGACGCCGTATTGTCAAATGCCGACTGGACAAAGCGTCGTGCGGACATTGACGCGTATAATGCTACGAACCCGATCATTCGGCGCGGTCTTGCCATGATGCCGATTAAGTTCGGTATCTCGTTCAATCTCACCGCGCTCAACCAAGCGGGCGCTCTTGTCCATGTCTATCAAGACGGGTCTGTGCATTTGAACCACGGCGGCACCGAAATGGGGCAGGGCCTGTTCATCAAAGTCGCGCAAGTCGTCGCTGATGTGTTCCAGATCGACCTTGATCAAATCAAAATCACCGCGACCGCCACCGGCCAAGTGCCCAACACGTCCGCCACCGCTGCATCCACCGGCTCGGACCTCAACGGCATGGCCGCCTTCAATGCTGCCTCTGCCATTCGCGGGCGCATGACCAAAGTCGCGGCAGATCACTTTGGTGTTGAGGAGAAAATCATCACCTTCCGCGAAGGCCGCGTGCACGCCAACAATGAGTCGGTCTCGTTTGGCGAACTCGCCAAAATGACGTGGCTGAAACGCGTGCAATTATCTGAAGCCGGTTTTTATGCCACGCCGAAAATTCATTGGGATGGCAAGGCCATGAAAGGCCGCCCGTTTTTCTACTTCTCATATGGCGCAGCGGTCGCCGAAGTCGCGATCGACACGCTCACCGGCGAAACCCGCTGTCTGCGCGCTGATATCGTTCAAGATGTCGGAACCCCGCTCAATCCGGCCATTGACCTTGGCCAAATCGAAGGCGCATTCGTCCAAGGTATGGGTTGGCTCACATGTGAGGAACTGTGGTGGGACAAGGATGGCCGC
>JBGTAU010000116.1:0-3261 GCA_041749675.1 Rhizobiaceae bacterium
ACACCTATCGATCAGTTTCCTTGTGTTCTGGGGGAGTCCATATACGAAGGGTTATGCGCGTTTCCAGATATTGGAAAGATAAATTTCACATAACTCAATGACTGTTGCTCCGTCCGCCAAAAGTTGTGCATGTATATAGAGTGTCTTTGACTCTGTCTCCGAGAAGGAGTGGGAGAACATGTCGCACACAATACCAAGCGAGTCTTTCTCCCGTTTCAGATCTTCAAGTTCTTCAAATTCTTGGTTCTGAATGCTCTCCCATATACGGCTATCTAACTCTTTCCACTTGGTCGCCTCAGCATCCGTAACGACCAACGGCGGAACATACAAAGGGATTCTGTGAGCTAAAGCATCCCGATAGTTTTTTACGTATGCCTCGTACCAGTTTCTGGTGGATTCCCGATTTAAATATTCCTTTAGATCGGGGGGGAGAATATTTTGTGACCCTTTTGCGTATAGTCCAACACCTTTATGGCCACCAACTTCAGCTTCAAGGCCATACTCAAGAACATATACCCACGCTAAATTATCTAGCATGCCAAACAGGTTAATAACAAAAGCGTGTAGATATATCTGGACGTCAGAGAGCTCGTCACGAGTCAACTTCTCTTTTCTGTTTGGAGGAAATATTTCATATATCCGCTCAATACTGCGCTCAAGTACTCTCAGGCGCCTGCAAACCCCATGGTCAAGGTACTCCTTTGCGCGTGGGGTCGTTAGTTTGGGCGAGACCTCGGTCAAAAATCTTTCAAATAGCTTTCGCAGACCGTCAGTCACCTTCCCGTAATTTGTTGCTAGCTCCTGTAGTGACTCATCTGAATAAGGCACGAGAACTCTTCCGAGTAGGTTGACGCATAACGAAGCTGTAGAAAAAGTATTATCATGAAGAGTATGTTGCCGTGAACCGAATGGAATATCAATGATCTAATGGATATTGCATATCGGAAAACCAACATGGCTCGCTACAAGCACATTGACACCAGCCCGCGATTTCTCGCGGTTGATCTTGAACGGCAACTTCTTCCTGGCAGTTTCGAGCATGCGCTCAACCACCTGATTGACCACGACCTCGACCTCTCGGGCTTTGATGCTCGCTACCGCAACGACCAGACAGGCGCACCGGCCTATCCGCCGGCCCTGTTGCTCAAGGTCGTGTTGTTTGCCTACAGCCGAGGCATCGTCAGCAGCCGTGCCATCGAGCGCGCCTGTCGTGAACACGTGACGTTCATCGCCCTGTGCGGCGACAGTGCGCCGCACTTCACCAGCATCGCCGGTTTCGTCTCCGACCTGGCGGGTCAGATTGCCCCGCTGTTTGCCCAAGTGCTCTACCTCTGCGATCGGCAAGGGCTGATTGGCCGGCAGATGTTTGCCATTGATGGCGTCAAGTTGCCCAGCAACGCCAGCAAAGGCAAGAGCGGACGGCGGGTCGACTTCATGCGTCAAGCCGACAAGCTTGAAGCCGCCGCTCAAGCCATGCTGGCCCGTCATCGAGCCAATGACGACCTACCGGTTGAAGCCGACCTGGCCGAGAAAGAATTCCGTCAAGTGCAGAAGTTGAACAGCGAAGCCAAACAATTGCGCGACTGGCTCGCCGCCCATCCGAATGATCGACAGGGCACACGAGGCAGCGTTCGCCTCTCCAATCGCACCGACAACGACTCGGCCAAAATGGCTACCGATAAAGGCGTCATACAAGGCTACTGTGGTGTTGCCGCAGTTGATGGCAAGCGCCAGATTATCGTCGAAGCACAAGCCCACGGCACCGGCTCAGAACAGGCGCTACTGATGCCGGTCATCGACGCGACCGCCCCCCTGCGTACCGACGAAACGCTGATCACTGCCGACGCGGGCTATCACAGCAAAGACAACGTCGCCGAACTGGCTGCCCGCAACATTCCTGCCCTTATAGCTGACAATGGGATGCGTGGTCGTGACGAACGCTTCAAGAACCGACTGCGCTACAAAGCCAAGCCGGACCCGCTGCACAACAAACAGGGCAAGAAGACCGCCCGGCACTATCGCCCACAGGACTTCACCTACGACGAAAGCACCGCTACCTGCCACTGCCCGGCGGGAAAGCCGCTCTACCAGAATGGATCGAATTGCATTCACAACGGCTACATCGCGGTCAAGTTCCAAGGCGCACAGCGTGACTGCCTGCCGTGTGATCACCGGACCAAATGTCTGCGTACACCGGATAAGACCAAGACTAGGCAGGTCTGCTTCTTTCGCGGCAAAGCCAGGCCAGAGGAATTCGATCCGGTCGAAAGGATGAAGGAAGCCATCGACAGCGAGTACGGGCGGGCGCTTTACGGCCGACGCTTTGCCACGGTCGAACCAGTGTTCGGCAACCTGCGCTACAACAAGGGGCTAGATCGCTTCACGCTACGCGGGCAAAAGAAGGTCGATGCCCAATGGAAGCTATTCTGTCTCGTACACAACATCGAGAAACTGGCGCACTACGGGACAGTTCATTAGGACTCAGCGGCAAGGGAAGATCGTCGCCTCGACGCCTTCGACGCATACCGACGAAAACGAAAAACCGAAAGACAAAAACAAAATGGCGCAGAAAACCTGCGCCATTTTCTTCATCCTGATTCGTTGAATAAAGGGTTTTTCTACAGCCTCAACGTTTGACGTGAGGGGCCGCCGAAGCAGCACAGCCGCGAAGGGGACCCGCAAGCGCAGCTTGTGGGCGGTCACTCTCGACTGATGGGATGGACTCCCCCGTTTTTCGAGCGCCAAATAGGCGCCACCGGTGCTCGTGGGGACGGGGATCGGTCTTCAACGAAAGGAGTCCGAAATGAATGCTACTACCGTTGCGGTTGATCTTGCCAAAAGTGTCTTTCAGATTGCGGTGGCCGATGCCAATTGGATGCCTATTGAATCACATCGGCTGACCCGAACGCAATTCGAACGCTGGTTTGCCAACCGGGAAGTGGGGCTCGTTGTCATGGAAGCCTGTGGTTCGGCGCATCATTGGGCGCGCTGGCTCAACCGCATGGGGATTGAGGTTCGCCTACTACCCGCCGCCTACATTCGTGCCTACGTAAAACGCAACAAGACCGATGCCGCCGATGCCTATGCCTTACTTGAAGCGGCCCGCTGCGCCGACATCGTCCCGGTCCGCATCAAGAGTGTTGAACAGCAAGCCTTGCAGGGTCTGCACCGCATTCGCTCGCTGTGGATGAGCACGCGCACCTCGCGCATCAATGCCCTGCGCGGCTTCTGCCGGGAGTTCGGTCTGGCCATTCCGGCCGG
>JBGTAU010000117.1:0-2073 GCA_041749675.1 Rhizobiaceae bacterium
GCGCGATGATGGGCCGGTTCTGCTCAAGCGCACTGCCGCGCATGGCGCGGTACAGCTTGCGGTCTTCTCCGCCCTGTTTGAGAGTGGGCAGATGCAAGCGGTTATGACGGCAAGTGCGGCGCAATGGGTGAGCCTGCTCGGCATTTCCTTTATCGTCTTTGCCGGAGCCTATATTGTTTGGTTCTCATTGCTGCGTCGTAATCCGGTATCGGCGGTCACGCCGTTTATGATGGTCATGCCCGCGCTGACTATCCTGACGGCTTGGCTCTTTCTCAACGAAATACCAACGCTGGTTACACTGGCAGGCGGTAGCTTGATTTTGCTGGGTGTGATGCAAGCCAGCGGGCTCATTCCCATCAATCCATTGCGTAAATCTGCCTGAGATATCGCACTGCCTTTGTTGCGAAAAAGTAGATGGCGTCACATACTCGGGCATGACTTCAATTCTCGAAGATATTGCCGCTGCATATCCTGAACTCGTCGACGATATCTCGCGCCCGTATCTGGCGCGCCTCAAGCATGCGAGAATGCCATCCGGCGCGGTGCTGTTTCGTCCCGGCGATAGCCCGCAGGGGTTTGTGCTGGTGCTTGGCGGGCGCGTGGGTGTTTATCTGACGGGCCAGAATGGACGCGAATTGCGCCTCTATGCTGTCTTGCAAGGAGCAAGCTGTATTCAAACCACACTGGGCCTTTTGGGCGAGGGCACTTATACCGGTGAAGCACTCGCAGAGACGGACGTGGATCTGGTCCTGGTACCCGCTGCTGATTTCAGACATCTGATCGCGCAGTCAGCCGCATTTCGAACCTTTGTCTTTCGTGCTTTTGGCGCGCGCATGGCGGATGTCACGCACACCTTGGAACAAATTGCCTTTGTGCGCGTAGAAGCACGACTTGCGGCCTATCTGGTTGAGAATGCTGATCCCGATGGCTTGGTGATCGCCACGCACCAATCGATAGCCACCGCAATAGGGTCCGTGCGGGAAGTCATATCGCGCCGGTTGGAGGGATTTAACCGTCATGGCGTCATCACGTTGGAGCGCGGGCATGTTCAAATTATCGATCGCAAGGCGCTGATCGAACTTTGCGCAAAAATAGCGGACTGAATGTGATTCAGTCACGGAAGCGCACAAGGATTTGCCCTATGATGCAGGGAATGGACAGACGCATGATGCGTCGCGGTTCGTTGTCAGGAGATTGTTATGTTTAAGACAAATGAAGGTACGGTTGACCGTGCACTGCGCATTATTGTTGGCGTTGCGTTGCTGGCCATGTTCTTCATGTATCCAGCCGCATCGTGGCGCTACTGGGCGCTCATCGGCATTGTTCCGCTGATCACGGGCCTCGTCGGCTCTTGCCCGCTCTATTCCATGCTCGGCATGTCCACTTGCCCTGTCAAAAAGGCCTGAGCATTTAGTGTCCGGCGGACGTGAGTTCGCCGGATCAATGTTCCGCGTGATTGATCATAAAGAATGCCGGAACAGCAGCGTAAAGCGCGATGGCAACGAGCAACGCAGTGCGCACATAGCGGTTGCGATATTGGCGGAACAGCAGTGTTGCCATGACGAGCCCGAGGACTGCCTCGAACATACCAAATTCACGCCCGTAGAACGCTGAATCCCAATAAGAAACCGGCGAGACAAACCGCCACTCGCTGAGCGGCCAAAAGTGCATATGGCCATCATTGCGGTGGCACAGAAAATCAATGAACGAATGCATCAGTGCAGAACCGGAAAACGCAATAGCCAAATCGGCTTTGCCAAGAGCTGAGACTTGCGTGCGTGAGCGCACCATTATTGCTGCCAAAAGAACAGTGCCCCACAACAAGAAGTTATGGCCGATCGCGTTGGCAATTTGCCACCAAGGCTCCCAGTAGATGCGGCCGAAAATATCGTTAAACCCATAGCCCGACATGCGCAGAACGCCGACGCTGATAAACATCGGCACATCCGGCAAAACGCCACCAGCCGCGCCGTACCATGCAAGCTTCGGCACTTTTCTGCCAAACAGCAGTGCGCCCATGATGATGTGTGTTTGTGAATTCATGTGCACAGATTGCTGTGGTGCGGCCACGAA
>JBGTAU010000118.1:0-3486 GCA_041749675.1 Rhizobiaceae bacterium
AGAATATCAAATCATGCGCAATGCTTCGATTGCTGTGCTGCGCGAGATTGGCGTGGAGACCGGCGGCTCGAATGTGCAGTTCGCCGTCAACCCCGAAAACGGTCGCGTGATCGTCATCGAGATGAACCCACGCGTATCGCGCTCGTCCGCGCTGGCATCAAAAGCGACAGGCTTTCCAATCGCTCGGGTGGCAGCAAAACTTGCAGTCGGCTATACGCTCGATGAACTCGACAACGACATTACCGGCGGCGCGACGCCCGCCTCGTTTGAGCCATCGATTGATTATGTCGTCACAAAAATCCCGCGCTTTGCCTTTGAAAAATTCCCTGGCGCGTCACCTGTTCTAACGACGGCTATGAAGTCGGTCGGCGAAGTCATGGCCATTGGACGCACCTTCCAAGAGAGCTTACAAAAAGCTTTGCGCGGCCTCGAAACCGGCCTGACTGGTTTGGACGAAATCGAAATTCCGGGCGTTGATCGCAACGAGATTTCTGCAGACGACAAGAACGCCATCCGCGCCGCAATCGGCACGCCAACGCCAGATCGCCTGCGCATGGTCGCGCAAGCCCTGCGCCTCGGCATGTCAGTCGAAGAAGTGCATGACGGATGCAAAATTGATCCTTGGTTCTTGGAGCAAATGAAGGGCATCACCGACATGGAAGCCCGCGTGCGCGAGCATGGTTTGCCAAATGATGCGCAGAACTTGCGGATGCTCAAAGCCATGGGTTTTTCAGATGCGCGCTTAGCGGGTCTCACTGGCAAAAAAGCCAAGGAAGTTGCGTACTTGCGCAATGATTTGAAAGTACACCCGGTCTACAAACGCATCGACACTTGCGCAGCCGAATTTGCCTCACCGACGGCCTATATGTATTCAACATATGAAGAGCCATTCGCTGGCGAAACACGCTCGGAAGCTGCCGTGTCGGATCGCAAAAAAGTGGTCATCTTGGGCGGTGGTCCAAATCGTATTGGACAAGGTATCGAGTTCGATTACTGCTGCTGCCACGCCTCTTATGCGCTGCGTGATGCAGGCTATGAATCCATCATGATCAACTGCAATCCGGAAACCGTTTCGACGGATTATGATACTTCAGACCGACTGTACTTCGAACCGCTCACAGCAGAAGACGTGCTGGAAATTTTGCGCGTCGAACAACAGGCCGGAACGCTGCACGGCGTCATCGTGCAATTCGGCGGACAGACGCCATTGAAATTGGCCAACGCTTTGGAAAAGGCCGGCATCCCAATTTTGGGTACATCGCCAGACGCCATCGACTTGGCTGAGGACCGCGACCGCTTCCAAAAATTGTTGGTGAAACTCGATCTCAATCAGCCCAATAACGGCATCGCTTATTCCGTCGAGCAGTCGCGCATAATCGCCAGCGAAATCGGCTTCCCGCTGGTGGTGCGCCCATCGTATGTATTGGGAGGCCGCGCCATGCAGATCATTCGCTCCGAAAGCGCATTGCAGTCTTACCTTCTCGACACCGTCCCTGAGCTGGTGCCTGAAGATATCAAGATCAAATATCCCAACGACAAAACTGGTCAGATCAACACGCTGCTCGGTAAAAATCCGCTGCTGTTTGATAGCTATTTGAGCAATGCCATTGAGGTCGACGTGGATTGCCTGTGCGATGGCAAAGACGTGTATGTGTCCGGCATTCTGGAGCACATTGAAGAAGCAGGCATTCACTCCGGCGACAGCGCATGCTCGCTGCCGGTTCATTCGCTATCCGACAAAATCGTTGACGAACTCGAACGCCAAACTGCTGAGATGGCACGCGCCCTCAAAGTTGGTGGATTGATGAACGTGCAATATGCGATCAAGGACGATGTAATCTATGTGCTCGAAGTCAATCCGCGCGCTTCCCGTACAGTGCCATTCGTTGCCAAGACCATCGGCCTTCCGATTGCCAAAATCGCCGCTCGAATCATGGCGGGCGAAACGCTCGATCAGGCTGTTGCTGCCTATGGCACCAAGATCAACTCGCGCGACATGAAGCACATTGCTGTCAAAGAAGCGGTGTTCCCGTTCGCCCGCTTCCCTGGTGTTGATACATTGCTCGGCCCTGAAATGCGCTCGACGGGCGAAGTGATGGGCCTCGACCGCGACTTTGCCCTCGCCTTTGCCAAATCGCAATTGGGCGCAGGCGTTGAACTGCCGCGTTCCGGCACACTGTTTGTGTCCGTGAAAGACGAAGACAAAGAGCGCGTGTTGCCCGCCGTAAAACAGCTTTCAGATATTGGTTTCAAAGTTTTAGCAACAGGCGGCACACACCGCTATTTGGCAGCAAATGGCATTGCCGCCGTCAAAATCAACAAAGTGCAGGAAGGCCGCCCGCACATTGAAGACGCCATCCGCAACCGCCAAGTCCAACTGGTGTTCAATACCACTGACGGGGCAAAAGCGGAGTCAGACAGCAAGTCGCTGCGCCGCGCGGCATTGATGCAAAAAGTGCCATACTCGACGACGGTGGCAGGTTCGGTGTCTACCGGACAAGCCATTGCTGCGCTTAAAAGCGGCAATCTGGACGTCACGCCGCTACAGGATTATTTTCGCTAATCTTACGACGATGCCAGCGCTTGCGCGATAAACTCGTCTGTATTGGGCGACATCAGCAATGGGATGAAGCGACGAACTTTTTCGTCGCCCCAATGCCACCATTGGATGGATAAGAGTTGCTCGATTTGCGTTTGATTAAAGCGTGAGCCAATCACTCGCGCCGGATTACCACCAACAATTTGGTAAGGTGCCACATCCTTAGTCACCATCGCGCCCGCCGCCACAACGCATCCATCGCCTAGTTTGACACCGGACATTATTGTACACCCCGACGCCAACCAAACATCGTTTCCGATTACAACATCACCTTTTGTGGACGGCAGGCCTTGCGGTTTCGGTACGCCATACCAGCCGAGTTCTGAGAAAAATGGATAGGTTGTGACCCAGTCAACTCGGTGATTGCCGCCCAGAAATATCTCAACTTTGTCGGCGATCGAGCAATATTTGCCAATGCGCAAATTGGCCCCTTCGCCCCACGAACGGACAATTGGGACGCCATACGTATGATCGCCAATTTTAAACCCGGCCTTGGACAAAGTTGCCTTGGTTTGATGCTTTGCGGTATTCGTAACCCGTTGAATAAGGCGTGAAAGTCTAGACATATCGTTTTCCATAGAACTCAGCGCCACGCGCTGAAGGCATTGGGCCATTCAATGACAGTTCCAATAGATAAGACAAGACTGGCCATTGACAACTTGCATATTTTAGGTCATTTAACCATTAAGTTAAATAACCAATCGGTTAACCTATGACACTCGATCCACTTTCTACGACCCTCTCCGCCCTTGCCGATCCAACACGGCGGGCAATGCTTGCTCGATTGTCAAAGGGAGAAGCCACAGTCAATCAATTGGCCGAGCCATTTAACATGAGCCTGCCTGCCGTTTCCAAACATCTCAAAGTGTTGGAACGCGCAAAATTAA
>JBGTAU010000119.1:0-2938 GCA_041749675.1 Rhizobiaceae bacterium
CACTACCGGTGCCGCCGCCCATGCCGGCGGTCACGAAGCACATGTGCGTGCCATTCAAATGATCGAGGATTTCATCGAGGCATTCTTCTGCAGCAGCGCGGCCAACTTCTGGCTGCGAGCCAGCACCAAGGCCTTCGGTCACAGCAACGCCCATCTGAATGATGCGTTCAGCCCGCGCCATAGTGAGCGCTTGTGCATCCGTATTGGCCACGACAAAATCAACACCACGCAAACCTGCATTGATCATGTTGTTGACAGCATTACCGCCGCCGCCGCCAACACCAAACACGGTGATCCGTGGCTTCAACTCAGTAATGTCTGGCTTCTTTAGATTGATTGTCATGGCCTTAAACCTCTCGCCTTTTTGCAATGCGCGCCGCCGCGAATGCTGTTTGGGTCGCCCCGTTCGTTAAAAACTTTCCCGCAGCCACTGCCCAACACGAGCAAAACGACCACCTGTTCCCGTCATGCCCCAGCTGGTAGAAGAGCCGGATGAGGCGTGTTCTATGTCCGCAATCTGCGGGTAAATCATCAGTCCAATGGTGGCAGCAAACGCTGGCCCCTTGGCAATTTCTGGCAGGCCCGCCACACCGAGCGGACGGCCCACGCGCACATTGCGCCCCAAGATGCGACGAGCAGCTTCAGGCAACCCTTGGAGCTGGCTTGCGCCACCGGTAAGCACCACACGTTTGCCAACAACATTGGCAAATCCGGACTGGTTCAAACGATCACGCACCAGTTCCAGTGTTTCTTCAACGCGCGCTTTAATAATGCGTGTCATCATTGCACGCGGTATTTGCCGAGACGCTTCCTCGCGCTCATCATTGAGCGAGCGCACCGAAATCATCTCATTATCGTCAGAAGCGCTCGTCAAAACTGTGCCAAAACGCGCTTTCAACGCTTCCGCATCATCAAGGCGAGTAGACAAGCCACGCGCCAGATCCATCGTCACATGGTTGCCACCAATGGCAATCGCATCGGCATGTATAAATTTGCCCTCGCCGAACACGCCAATCGTTGTCGTGCCGCCACCAAAGTCGATGCAAGCTGCCCCAAGTTCAGCTTCGTCATCAACCAGCACTGCAAGGCCGGATGCGTATGGTGTTGCTACCATAGCCTCGACGGACAAATGCGCGCGATTGATGCACAGTTCGAGATTGCGCAGCGGCGCCGCATCGGCGGTCAGCACATGCATATCAATGCCCAGCTGCGCGCCTTCCATACCGCGCGGATCGCGAATATCGTTCTCGGCATCGAGCGTGTAAGATACAGGCAACACGTGCAAATGCCTGCGCTCGACAGCGCCAGCACGTTTCACGCCTGCCGCCATCACACGAGCAATATCGTGATCAGTCACGCCATGATTGCCCAAATTAATCGACGCGCTAACCGTCGAACCTTTTAAGCGACCGGCGGAAACGTTGACGATGATCGATTCCACCGTCATGCCTGCCATGCGCTCAGCGGCATCAACCGCTTGGCGGATCGCCTGTTCGGCGGCATCTAATTCGCTGATCACACCAGACTTAACACCGCGCGAACGCTGATGACCAATACCCAGCACCTCAACCTTGTGAGTGCGGCCTGGCAAATGTGCGTTCTCGTTGCGCGGGGTAAGACGCGCGATCACACAGGTAATTTTCGTCGAACCAATATCAAGAACCGTCACCAAACCTGTGCGCTTGGATGCACGACCGGCAGAACTGCTCATACCACCCAGAAGCGTCATATGTGTTTCTCCGCTTTCTTGGCTGCTTTGTCTTCCGCTGCAATCGAAGCATCGCGCACGGCCTTTGCGGATTCAGTAAGGCGCACGACCATTTGTCCTGCCACGCGCAAATCAACCGTTTCTATATCTTTGGACAAAAGCCCAGTGGCGCTATCAAGTTTGGCAAGCCCAGCCAATGCTTCCGCCGGGTCACCCTGCGGCAATTGGATCGTCACACCATTATCGAGGCGAATATCCCAGCGCCGACCGGCAACGAGCATCTGCGCCTTCACACGTGATTTCAATTCTGGAATGGCGGCTACCGCTGGCACCAACAATTTCGCCTCGCGCTCAGCTCCATTTCCAGTGACCAGCGGCAAGCCAGCAAATTCTTGATGCGCAAACGGCACAATCACATGACCATCTTCTTCGATCAGCGAAAGCTGTTCATCATGTTGCCAAATCGCAAACGGCGTGCGCTCTTGAAGTTTCAGCGAAAGCCCCGAAGGATAAAGCTTGGTCACTTCTGCCGAGGCGACCCAAGGCAATTGCACAAGCTTCTCGCGCGCTTCTACCGTATCAAAGCCGATGAGAGATGAAGAACCATTGAGACCAAGAGCACTTAAAATCTCAATTTCGGATGTTTGGCTGTGACCAGAGATTTGCACGTCAGCAATGCCAAAACCGATGTGTGAGGTCGCTGCTTGGGTAAATTCATGTGTGCGACCGCCCACGATGGTACCGTAGACGCCGGTGGCCAAAAACAAAACGAGCGCTGAAACGAAGCCTACATGGCGCGGCACCTCAACATTGCCTGCAATGATACGAGTGAGTGTGCGATAAGGTTTGCGCAAAGGGCGGGGCAAAATACGTTCACCCTGCAGTTCGGCTCCTGCCGCTGCAAAGTTCTTTTTGTCCCTAATCCCAACTAGCGCAAGCAACTCGCGTCCTCCACCATCCACTTGAGCAACTCACCGAAGCTATGCCCCGCCGCAGCTGCAATTTCCGGCACCAAACTTGTGGGCGTCATGCCCGGCTGTGTGTTCACTTCCAGCCAAATTATTTCCCCTTCTTCAGAGAAACGATCATCATATCGGAAGTCCGAACGGCTCACGCCGCGACAGCCCAAGGCTTGGTGCGCCTTTAAAGCTATCATTTGTATTTTTTGGTAAATTTTTGGTGAAAGTTTTGCAGGACATTCGTGTTTTGAGCCCCCTGCGACGTATTTAG
>JBGTAU010000120.1:0-3685 GCA_041749675.1 Rhizobiaceae bacterium
CGCCGGTCCAGCCCAAGCGAGCGAAACGCATCGGCGTCGGCAAGGCGCTCGATGGTGGCGACCGACACATCGCCGCGCAGCCAAACATCGCGCACGCTGTCGTAGCCTTTGCCGCGATTATTGACCAAACGTTGCAGCTCATCTTCGCGCAGACCGCTGATTTGGCGAAAGCCAAGACGAGCGGTTCGGGTGGAGAAAATGTCTTGGCGCATGGAACTGTGGCGCGGATGAAGATGATCGGCGGCGATGCGTGTGGCTTCCAATCTGTTGTCCCAATCGGATGCATTGACGTCTGGTGGCCCGACCTCCACGCCATGCTCGCGGGCATCGCGCACGATTTCGGATGGCGCGTAAAAGCCCATGGGCTGCGAGTTAAGGAGGGCGACTGCGAACACATCGGGGTAATGGCATTTCAGCCAGCACGACGCATAGACCAACAGCGCAAAGCTCGCGGCATGGCTTTCGGGAAAACCATATTCGCCAAAACCTTCGATCTGTTTGAAACTGGCCTCGGCGAAGGCTTGGTCATACTCATTGTCGATCATGCCACTGACGAATTTGTCGCGCAATTTTTTGATGGTGCCGACGCGACGGAAGGTGGCCATGGCGCGGCGCAGTTTGTCGGCCTCGGCAGGGGAAAAACCTGCGCCGACGATGGCGATTTGCATGGCTTGTTCTTGAAACAGTGGCACGCCCAAGGTGCGTTCCAATACAGCCTCCAGCGCCTTGGACGGATAGACTACTTTTTCCAACCCTTGGCGACGTTTGAGATAAGGATGCACCATGCCGCCTTGAATGGGGCCGGGGCGAACGATGGCCACTTCAATCACCAGATCATAAAAGCATACAGGACGAAGGCGCGGCAGCATGGTCATTTGCGCGCGGCTTTCGACTTGGAATACGCCCACGGAATCCGCGCGGTGCAACATGCGATAGACCGATGGATCTTCTTTAGGCAGCGTATCGAGTGTCAGTCGCCCGCCCTTGCCATCCCATTGCGGATAGTTTTCCTCAATCATGGTGAAGGCCTTACGCAAGCAGGTCAGCATACCCAGCGCCAGCATATCAACTTTTAGGATTTTCAATTGCTGAAGATCATTCTTGTCCCATTCGACCACCGTGCGGTCATCCATCGCGGCGTTTTGAATGGGCACGACATCATCAAGCCGTTCGCGGGTGATGATGAGGCCCCCGACATGTTGCGACAAGTGGCGCGGAAAATCGCGCAGTTCGGCGACCAATTTCAAGCAGGTCATCAGACGCTTATCGTTTATGTCAAAGCCAAGCTCAGCCAAGTCTTTATCGCTGGTGCCCTTGGACCACCATTGCTGGGTTTTGGAGAGGGCCGAGATGCGATCTTCGGAGTAGCCGAAGGTTTTGCAGACATCGCGAATGGCGCTGCGCTTGCGATAGCAGATCAGCGTGGCGGCAAGCGCTGCGCGGTGGCGTCCGTATTTATTGTAGACATATTGGATCACTTCCTCGCGCCGCTCATGCTCAAAATCAATGTCGATATCCGGCGGTTCATTGCGCTCTGTAGAAATGAAGCGATCAAACAACAGGCTGGAAGTTGCGGGGTTGACGGAGGTTACGCCGAGCACATAGCAGATGGTCGAATAGGCGGCGGACCCGCGGCCTTGGCATAAGATACCGCGCTCATCGCGGGCGAAGCGGACAATGTCTTCAACGGTCAAAAAATAAGGCGCGTAGTTGAGATGGGCGACTATGGCGAGCTCGCGGATCAGCGAGGAGCGCACGCTTGCCGGTATGCCATCTGGGTAGCGCTTGGCCGCACCCGCCCATGACAGGGCTTCCAGCGCGGCTTGCGGGGTGGCATAGCCTGAAACTGTTTCGTCCGGATATTGATAGGATAGTTCATCCAATGAGAAGGTGATGCCAGCCAAAAACCGTACCGTCTCGCTGACCGCTTCCGGTGCATCGCGATAGAGGCGCAGCATTTCCTGTGGGGGTTTCAAATGCCGCTCGCCATTGGGGCTAAGCAGTCGTCCGGCTGCATCCAGCGTGGTGTGCTCGCGGATGCAGGTGATGACATCTAAGAGTGCACGGCGCTCCGGTATATGGTGCAAGGGCTCGGTGGTGGCGATGAGCTTTGCGCCGGTTTGGCTTGCTAAGGTTTTAAGAAGTGCCAAGCGGCGGCGGTCTTCGCCATCGAAAATGAAACGTGCGGCAAGCCAGACTGATCCGCAATTTTTGTGGAGCGCCTCAAGGCACGCGCGCAAGCGGTCATCGGGCAGGGAACCGGTAGCGAGCTCTGGGATAACGATGGTTTGCAAACCTTCGCTCCACTCTAGAAAATCTTCGAAGTACAGCCAGCACTCGCCCTTGGGTGCGCGGCGGTTGCCGATGGTCAGCAGCCTCGTGAGACGTGAATAGGCGGGGCGGTCTTTGGGGTAGACAAAGAGATCGGGCGTTCCGTCTTGAAACACCAGCCGTGCGCCAACGGCCAGTTTCAATTCTTGCTCTTTGGCCACTGCGTGGGCGCGAACAATGCCGGCCAGCGAGTTGCGATCCGCAATGCCAATGCCGATATGGCCAAGTTCCTTGGCGGTTTCGACCAGCTCTTCCGGATGCGCGGCGGCACGCAAAAAGGAGAAATTGCTGGTCACGCATAGATCTGCAAACTCGATCATGCATATCCCTCACGCAAACAGCCCGTGGACATACCAGCGCGGCGCTTCTTGGCGGTCATAATAGTCTTCGCGGTAGAGCCAGAAGCGGCGGCCGTCCTTGTCTTCGACACGGTAATAATCGCGCGGGCGGGCGCTTGGCGCGCGCAGCCAATCGGGCGTGATGCGCTCTGGTCCTTCGGCAGATGTGACATCGTGCAAAATGCGCCGCCAGCGAAAGCGCATCGGCGGACCATCCGGCATGGAGGCAATGGCCTCGACGATTTGAGCGCGGGCAAACAGTCGCAACGGGCGACGCATGACGCCATCTTGATGCAGGGCTGGCGTGATTGTTGGCTTGCCAGCGAGCGCTCCCCACTCATTCGCCCGCTCTGGCGCATGGACTGGATTGAGCCGTGGCTGCCCAATGCGGGCTGAGCCAAGCCGCGCGGTTAGGCGGTCAATCAACCGGCTTTCGGCTTCCACGTCACGCCCGGCGCGAGGCGCAAGATCAATGCTGCGTAAGATCACAGGCGCGACTTCAACAGCATCCAATCGAGCGGCATCAAATCCAAATTCGGCTTCGAATTTCTCTGGCGAAACATTCAAACGTTCGCGCAAAAGGCGCAGCATGATGACGGGATCAGCCTCAGCGCGGCTCAGGCCAAGTTCGATGCTACGCATGCGCTTATCGACACCGAACAGAACAAGGCGCAGCAATCGTGCCCCCGATCCGCGCTCGGTGAGTTCAGCGCAAAGGTCTTGGCACAGCGCCTCTGTCACGATGACAATGGCATCCATCGTCAATACGGGTTCGACCATGCAACGTAGCGCAAACACGGGCGGTGGCGGGCGGCGCGGGCTAAGCGCTTCGGGTGCGTTGCCAAGCGCTTGATCAAGCCGCAGCATGGCGTGCTGACCGGCGCGTGCGGTAAAGGGTTGACGCGGTGCGTTGATGATCTGGCCGATGGTTTTAATGCCAAGACGGTTGAGAAAAACACTGGCATGAGGGGCAAGGCGCAAGGCGGCAACGGGCAAGGGGTTGAGCGCGTGTTGCA
>JBGTAU010000121.1:0-3514 GCA_041749675.1 Rhizobiaceae bacterium
AATCCATTTTTAGAAATAAAATCAAGCAAATAGCGTACGACTACCAACCCGACAATGAACGCGCACACAAATCCTGTGCCAATGAGCACACTGTCATCGATAGAGAGCGATGCACGGTTCTTATAAAGATCATAGGCAAATGCACCTGCCATGGTCGGCATCGCTAAAAAGAATGAGAATTCGGCGGCAGACCGCTTGTCAGTGCCCATCAATAATGAACCTACAATTGTTGCACCTGACCGTGAAGTCCCCGGGATTAACGCCAAACATTGGAACAGCCCGATCTTCACACACAATGACAAAGGGTAATCCATAATGTCGGTGTAGCGCGGTGTGAATTTCATGCGATCAACGGCCAACAGGATAAAGCCACCGAGGATAAGCATGATGCAAATGAGTTTTGGTGATTCAAAAAACACGGTTTTGATAATGTCGTGACCGAGTGCGCCAAGTAAAGCTGCCGGAAAAAATGCTGCCAATATGCCCAGTACAAAGCGTTGTGTACGCTTATCGGACGGAAGGTCGGTGAGAATTTTCCAAAGGCGCGCGAAATACACGGTCAAAATCGCGAGTATCGCACCAAGCTGGATCAACACTTCGAATGTCTTACCATTGGATTCAAAGCCGAGGAAATGGCCAGCCAACAAGACATGGCCAGTCGAAGACACAGGAATAAACTCCGTAAGCCCCTCAAGAATGCCCAAAACAATTGCTTCAGCAATGGACGTTGCCATGTGTTTTCCCCTAATCATTTAATCTTTGCCGACGCACAGCAGCACTCTGATCATTGGCTATCGTTTTTTGTGATAGTAAAAGAAACCGAATCGCTGGCGCACAACGGAAGTCATGCTCACACTATTTCACCATGCTATGTCCACCCCTTCCCGTTTCGCTCGGCTCGCGCTGGTCGAATCAGGCGTTGAGTTTGATTTGGTTGAAGAAAAACCTTGGGCGCGGCGGCGCGAATTTTTGACGATCAATCCGGCAGGCAGCATTCCGGTGTTGGTCGCCGAGCGCAATCAAGTGATTCCAGGTGCCATGGTCATTGCGGAATATTTAGATGAGACGCGCGGTGCGCTGAAACGCGATCGAAGATTGCTTGCAGAAGATCCATTTGAGCGCGTTGAGGCGCGGCGCTTGTGCGATTGGTTCCTCGTAAAAATGGAAAGCGAAGTGACGCGCCACTTGGTGCGCGAGCGGATTTTCAAATTGTTGATGACCACAGAAGAAGGTGGCGGCGCGCCGGATTCTGCGGCCATTCGAGCCGCACGCACCAATATTAAGCAACATCTAAAATATCTCAATTGGCTCGCTGGGACGCGAGATTGGCTGGCGGGCAGTCGGTTTTCATATGCCGATCTTGCCGCAGCAGCAGCATTGTCAATCCTTGACTATATTGGCGAAGTGCCTTGGAAAGAGGCTGATGCAGCCAAAGATTGGTACACGCGCGTGAAGTCGCGCCCGTCTTTCCGGCCTCTGCTCCAAGATCGTGTGCGCGGCATTACGCCTGCTTCGCATTATCCAGATTTGGATTTCTAAGCCTTGGCCGAAAGGCGCGACATGAGCGGGGCGGAATTGCGAGAAGCGTTGGAAGCTGACGCCAAAGCTCAAGGTTTTTCGGCAATTGGCATTGCCAGCCCCCATGATACTGCGGCGATGCGCGACCATTTGAGATCGTTTATTGATCAAGGTTTTCAAGGCTCGATGGATTGGTTGGAGGAAACTTTTGAGCGCCGCGCCGATCCCAAGCGACTGTGGCAAGACGTGCGCTCGATTATTCTGCTGACCATGAACTACACGCCGGAAGTAAATCCTTTGGCAAATTTGGACCACAAAAGCGTCGGCAACATTTCAGTTTACGCCCGCAATCGCGATTATCATGACATCGTCAAGGGCAAGCTCAAGGGCATTGCTGATCGCTTAAAATCAAAAACTGGCAAAGACGTCAAAGTGTTCATTGACACTGCCCCCGTGATGGAAAAACCACTGGCTGCCAAAGCAGGACTTGGCTGGCAAGGCAAGCACACCAATCTGGTTAGCCGCACACAAGGCTCGTGGTTTTTTATCGGGTCGATTTATACTGAAGCAGAATTGCCAGTAGATCAGAGCGAAATTGATCACTGCGGTTCTTGCCGCGC
Source organism: Rhizobiaceae bacterium (assembly GCA_041749675.1). Lineage (GTDB taxonomy): Bacteria > Pseudomonadota > Alphaproteobacteria > Rhizobiales > Rhizobiaceae > JANMEX01. The sequence goes on from JBGTAU010000121.1 coordinate 2,139, forward strand.
TTGCTTGGATGCCTGCCCGACCCATGCCTTCCCCGCGCCCTATCAACTGGATGCGCGGCGCTGCATTTCCTATTTGACGATTGAACACAAAGGCCCAATTCCAATTGAGTTTCGCCAACCAATGGGCAATCGCATCTATGGCTGCGATGATTGTCTGGCGGCTTGCCCATGGACTAAATTTGCCGTTGCTGCCAGCGAGATCAAATTGCAAGCACGACAAGATTTGGTCTCGCCGCCGCTTTCATTTCTGCTCGAACTTGACGACGACGCGTTTCGTACCTTTTTTACAGCCTCTCCCATCAAGCGCATTGGCCGCGATCAATTCATGCGTAACGTGTTGATTGCGACGGGCAACAGCCGCGATCCAGCCTTGGTTGGGATGGTGTTGAGACGGCTTAGAGATGGTTCCGCGCTGGTGCGTAGCACCGCTATTTGGGCGCTGCGAGAGCTGCTAGGAGACAACGCAGCTTCAACCTATATTGATATAGAATCAGAAACAGATGTTAATGTTATTGCTGAAATGGAACGTGTGACACCTTGAATAATTGGCTCATTTTTGGCGCAGGATTTTCTGGCCTTAGAATCGGCGAAAAGTTGGCTAAGGGCGACGCAACTGTTGCCGGAACGACCCGCTCCGTTGACAAGTTTCCGAAATTACAGGCTGCTAAAATGCGGCCATTTCAATTTGACGGGTCGGGGTTTTCAGGTGATATTATTGAATATTTACAAGAAGTTACGCACCTTGTGATGTCAATTGGACCCGATGATGGCGGCGATCCTTTGCTGCCTAATCTCAAGGATCAACTCGCCCAATACACACCAAACCTGCGTTGGATTGCCTATTTGTCGACGGTCGGGGTTTATGGTGATCACGACGGCGCTTGGGTTGACGAAGAAACACTATGCAAGCCAGTTTCCAAGCGCTCGGTGGACCGCCTTCGCACAGAAGCAGACTGGCAAGCCTTTGCAAACAATAAACAAATTCCGTTGTGCGTATTACGTCTGTCCGGAATTTACGGACCCGGCCGCAACGGATTTGTTAATCTCGCCAAAGGCACAGCAAAACGGGTTATCAAACCAGGACAAGTCTTTAATCGTATTCACGTTGATGATATTGCTGGCGCCGTTATCCACCTAAGCGCTTCTAATATAAGCGGAATATTCAACGTCTCCGACAACGAACCTCTGGCCTCTGAAATGCCGATGCAAAGTCAAGTGGCGAGGATCTCCAATGGACCTCAATCGCCCTTGATAAGTCGAAAGAACGAGCGTGCAGCATCGAGCGACAGACTGATCGAAGTTTGACCCGGTGGCACTGGCAGGTCTTGCCAAATCGGATCGACCAGCTCACGCGTCTGCTCGAGTCTCACTGGCTG
>JBGTAU010000122.1:0-1958 GCA_041749675.1 Rhizobiaceae bacterium
TCTGCCATCGGCCCGGCGTCCATCTTGGCGGCAAGATCATCAAGGCCAGTTTGCAAATCCTCATAGCTGGTCGCGCGTTCAAACAAGGCCTTCAGCGGTCCAAACAAAGGCTGTGTGTCACGCTCCCAGTTACCCAAGGCATCGTCGATCAACGTTTCCATATCGGCGCGCTGGTCAAACGCTAGAGCATGGGTACCACCGCAGTCCGGACAGCGCCGCGCTATCGCATCAACCTTTTTGGTTGCCTGCCTCTTGGTCGTTTTCTTTTTGGCATCAGCATCATCGGGCAACTCTTTGTTTGCCTCCGGCTCTTCATACTCATCATCCGGATCAGGCTCCTGCAATGGCGCATCAACCTTTGCAGCGGTCGGCGCACGCAACATCGTCACGCCCTTGGCCGGTTCTTCAAACCCGATGCGCGAGCGCACTTCCGGCATGGACACTTCAAGGCCGAGCGGCACGAGCCGGTCAACAGCCTCCACCAACGCCTTGATATCTTCGTTCTCTGTGATCGGGATCACGAGTGCCGGATATTTCTTCTGCGGACCGAAGTTCAGATCCACGTATGGCCGCACCAAGTCGCGGTTGGCAGTAATACCGATCTGGCGGGCATCGGCGCGGGCAATGTCATGGCGCACATTCTCATGCACTGCAGCCTGACCAAGGGACGAGCCGTCATCGGTGGTCATGGTTTGACCCAACACACCCTTGGAAATCTGCCGGTCCAGATATTCGGCCTTGGCGGAAAATACCGCGTTGCCGGTACCGCCCTTGGATTCGATGAATTCAATTTCCATGTTCTTCGGGATGATGGCCGCTGCATCCGCCGCCACTTCGCGCACAGCCCGCAACAAGACACGTTTGTCCTCGTTGCTTGCTCCAACGCCATATTTGCCCACGCGCAGTGGCATGCCGTAGACTTCAAGAAATGCCATCCAATCCTTGAGTGTGTAGCTTTTGAACAAGAAAGCCCATGCCGCCAGTCGCGCCAGACCGCCGCGTATCGGCAGGCCGGATTTCAGCTTTGGGCGGTGGATCGAGAACTGGAAGGCTGGCAGGTCAAGACCCGTTGAAGTCTCCTCTGATTTCATGCGCACAGTGCGCCCGTCGATAGGGTCAATCAGAAAGTGACGCGGATCTCGCCAATGATAACGCTGAGGGCGATATTGCCGCTCGGAACGCTCCCAGACGGTTTCCACAATCGAATAGCCCTTGCCGAGTGCGTCTGAGAGGTCCGTCAGATAGTCATCCACAAAGTGCGGCTGATCAACGATGTCATCGCGCACCGCTTGTGCGATCGCTTCGTCCTGCGGGCTGTCAGATGCTGCAATCACCATCGGCTCAACGCCGGTGATCGCGCGCTTGCGCGTGCCAAGCACCGCCGCATAATGGAGATCCCGCTCTTCCATTTCTTCGGCCAGCGCGAAGAACCTGTCCGGAAACCCGCGTGCGGCCTGCTTCAACAGTTCAGCCAAGGATTTCGGCTCCAATCCGGAGAGCACTGTCTCCGACCAGACCGAACGCACGCTGCCGAATGTTGGCGCGGCAAATTCCTTCGCAACCGCTTTGGCTTTCAACGGATTGCCATACTGATCAATGATCACATGGATTGTCTCAGCCATCAGTAAAGTCCTCCACGCAGGCGCGGCGCAAAGACCGAGCTGCCTTCCTCGCGCCGGAACAACGCGCTGTCGCTATCCAAATTGTCGGCATCAGCCGGGATCGTGTAGCCGAACTCTTCCAACTCGGCCCGGCTTGCATAGTAAGCCAGCGCACCGGCAATGGCCGTGTCACCGTGCCGGTCATTGCCATCAGCTCCTTTGAAGCGATGGTCATCCGGGATTTTCACGATGCCGTTGACGTAGGCCAAGCCTTGATGGTCGGCCAGCACATCCGCGTCCATCGGCAAGACGATTGTCTTGTCGGCAAACGCTTCCAGATAGGCAGGCATCTGGGTG
>JBGTAU010000123.1:0-3000 GCA_041749675.1 Rhizobiaceae bacterium
GCAGGTAGTCGGGTTGGCGGTACTGCTGGGCGCGTCGTGGATAGCGTCCGGTTGGAAGCCGAAATTTGAATTTGACCTGCGGGTAATGAAGCCCTTGCTGCGCTTCGGAATCCCCTTTCAGTTCAATATCCTTCTGCCCGCTCTGATGACCCTTCCCTTTACCGCGACAATCTCCAACATCCTGGGGCTATCGGTTTACGGTTTTTACAGTTGGGCGCTGACGCTTGCCTCCATCCCCATGATGCTCAGCGGCATTATAAACAAGGTCGCGTTTCCCGCCTACTCGCGGTTGCAGGAGCATCCGGAAGAGTTAGGACAGTATGTCGGGACCGCCTCGCGACGGATTGGCGCAATCCTATTTACTCTGTTCGCTTTTGTCGCCATCGCCAGCGCTTTCATGGTCATTGCCGCGCGCAATCCCGTGCACTCTGTGCTGTTTTTGATCCTGACATTTTTCAATGCCGCGGCATTATTCTTGCTCACGGGTGCAGAATTCTTGGCGATGATTTTGCTCGTCGTCTATGTCGGCGCGGTCGCGGTTCTGTTCCTCTTCGTCGTCATGATGTTGGACGTTGATTTTGCAGAGCTGAAAAAAGGCGCCTTACAATACGCACCGATTGGTGGCCTCGTTGGTTTGATTTTGGCATCCGAATTGATTGTCGTCCTCAGTGGTTCAATCTTCACACCAAAATTGCCTGAAATCGCAGCGCAAGCGACACCCGCTTTGAGCGATCGCACCAATACCGCAGCGCTTGGCGATGTCTTGTACACTACCTACGCTTTCTACTTCCAAATCGCTGGCCTAGTGCTTCTAGTTGCTATGATAGGTGCGATCGTTTTGACCATGCGCCACAAGCCTAATGTGAAGCGGCAGGACATAAACGTCCAAGTAGCGCGCACACCGGCCACCGCCATTGAGATCAAAAAAGTGAAGTCAGGCAAGGGGCTCTGATCATGACCATCACCATTGCACATTATCTGACTGTCTCGGCAATCCTATTTACACTCGGCGTCTTCGGCGTGTTTTTGAACCGCAAAAACGTCATAGATATTTTGATGTCGGTTGAGCTTATTTTGCTCGCCGTAAACTTGAACTTTGTTGCCTTCTCAGCCGCGCTCCATGATTTGACCGGTCAGATTTTCGCACTCTTCGTTTTGACGGTGGCGGCTGCGGAAGCGGCCATCGGTCTTGCAATTCTCGTCGTCTTCTTCAGAAATCGCGGAACCATCGCGGTTGAAGACGTCAACATGATGAAAGGCTAAGCGGCCATGATCTATGCAATTGTTTTTCTGCCGCTGATCGGCTTTCTCATTGCGGGCCTGTTTGGAACCTCCATTGGCTCCAAGGCGTCTGAATATGTCACCTCCGGTTTCATGATCATCGCCGCCGTGCTGTCATGGGTCATGTTCTCGCAATACGCGCTTGGCCACCAAGAAGCGACAGTTTTCGCAGTCTTGAAGTTTATCGAATCCGGCTCACTGTCCGTCAATTGGGCATTGCGCGTAGATGCGCTCACTGCGGTGATGCTGGTCGTCGTCAACACAGTTTCGTGCCTCGTTCACATTTACTCTATTGGCTACATGCATCACGATCCGCATCGTCCACGCTTTTTCGCCTATTTGTCGCTGTTCACTTTTGCGATGTTGATGTTGGTCACCGCCGACAATCTCGTTCAAATGTTCTTCGGCTGGGAAGGCGTCGGTCTCGCGTCCTATTTGCTTATCGGCTTCTGGTACAAAAAACCGTCGGCAAACGCCGCAGCCATGAAAGCGTTCGTCGTCAACCGCGTCGGCGACTTTGGCTTTGCACTGGGCATTTTTGGTATTTTCGTGTTGTTTGGGTCGATCAATTTTGACACGATCTTTGCCAATGCCGCAACTTATCTGCCTGTCGTTGAAGGCGCTGTAGCCGAAGCGGGTGCCCATGCTGCTGAAGCGCCGATGGGCGAAGTTGTTTTCAACTTCCTCGGCTATGGTCTCGACAAACAATCCGCCGTCACCATCGTTGCGCTGCTGTTGTTCATGGGTGCGATGGGTAAGTCCGCGCAGTTTATGCTGCACACTTGGTTGCCTGATGCGATGGAAGGCCCGACACCCGTTTCCGCGCTCATCCATGCCGCGACAATGGTCACCGCCGGCGTCTTCATGGTCGCGCGTCTGTCGCCGATTTTTGAACTTTCGCACACCGCGCTCACGTTCGTCACCATCATTGGCGCAACCACAGCCTTCTTCGCCGCCACAGTCGGTCTCGTCCAAAATGACATCAAGCGCGTCATCGCTTATTCGACGTGTTCGCAGCTCGGCTACATGTTCGTCGCGCTAGGCGTCGGGGCTTATGGGGCAGGGATATTCCATCTTTTCACCCACGCTTTCTTCAAAGCCTTGCTGTTCTTGGGCGCAGGGTCTGTCATTCATGCCGTGTCGAATGAACAAGACATGCGCAATATGGGCGGCCTTCGTAAACTCATCCCAACCACCTATTGGATGATGATCATCGGCACCGTTGCCCTCACCGGCCTTGGCATCCCCGGCACGATGATTGGCACCGCTGGCTTCTTCTCCAAAGACATCATCATCGAAAGCGCTTTTGCCAGCCATAATCCAGCCGCGGGTTATGCCTTCACGCTGCTTGCCATCGCTGCGTTCTTCACCTCCTTCTATTCATGGCGTTTGATTTTTTTGACCTTCCACGGCAAGCCCCGCGCCAGCCACGATGTCATGCACCACGTTCATGAATCGCCACCGGTTATGCTCGTGCCGCTGTTCATACTTGGTGTTGGCGCTTTGCTCGCCGGTGTGCTTTTCGAAGGCTATTTCTTCGGCCATGAATATGCCGAATTCTGGAAAGGTGCATTGTTCACTGCTAAGGACAATCAAATACTTGAACACTTTCACCACGTCCCAACGCTGGTTAAATGGACCCCATTCATTGCCATGACCGGCGGCTTCCTCTTGTCCTATTTGTTTTATATCCGCTCGCCGCAAATTCCCGTCGAGCTG
>JBGTAU010000124.1:0-2708 GCA_041749675.1 Rhizobiaceae bacterium
TTGCGGCGAATGACCCACCGTCGCGTGTTGCTCGGTGGAAGATCTGCAACGGTTAGCGGACTTCCGTCCGGGCCGATGACATACTTTACGCGTGGTCTCATCAGTTCGGTCATTGTACTCTCTACACACACACATCAAGGACCTAGTTCACGATCAACGTAGCCCAACAGCTTTAACAAACGCCTAAAATCTTGCCTCAAAATGGAACAATCTCACAATCTTGCCATATTTATTTCAGGAAAGCCCAGCCGAATGACAAAATTAGCCGAGTGTCAGGGTCAATGACTTGGCAAACCACACCGTTTGCGCCTATATGCAGGCAATAATCAACAGAACGGACGGGCCTTTAACCCGCCTTGGGATCGATGATGAATTCTTTAGATATAGCAAAACGCCCTGAAGATACGCGTGTGGTCGTCGCAATGTCCGGCGGCGTTGATAGTTCGGTTGTTGCCGGCATCCTTAAATCAGAGGGTTATGATGTTGTGGGCATGACGCTGCAACTTTATGACCATGGCGCTGCCACCCATCGCGCCGGCTCGTGTTGTGCTGGTCAAGACATCGAAGACGCCCGCCGCGTTTCGACGAAACTTGGTATTCCCCATTATGTGCTCGACTATGAAGAGCGATTCCGCAAAGCCGTAATTGATCCATTTGCTAATGCCTATGCCAATGGCGAAACGCCAATTCCCTGCGTGTCATGCAATCAGACAGTCAAATTTGCGGATCTTTTAGCCACCGCGCGCGAACTGGGCGCGGATGCGCTGGCGACAGGCCATTATATTCGCTCCCGTCAAAACGGAGTGCATCGCAGTTTGTATCGTCCCGTTGATGCAGATCGTGACCAATCCTATTTCCTTTTTGCCACCACACAAGATCAAGTTGATTACCTGCGCTTTCCACTTGGTGGGATGAGCAAGCCTGATGTACGCAAAATGGCTGAAGACCTAGAACTCGTCGTCGCAGCAAAGCAGGACAGCCAAGACATTTGCTTTGTGCCACAAGGCAAATACTCCGACATCATTTCAAAGCTGACTCCCAACGCCATTCGCAGCGGTGAAATCATGCATTTGGATGGCCGCGTGATGGGCGAGCACAAGGGCATCTTGCATTATACAATCGGACAGCGCCGCGGTATCGGCGTTGCGACCGGCGAACCCTTGTATGTGGTGCATCTTGATGCGGACAAAGCGCGTGTCATCGTTGGACCACGCGAAGCGCTGGAAACCCATAAGATTATATTGCGTGATATGAACTGGCTAGGCGACGGTGCGCTCAGTGATATTCCAGCTGAAGGCATCGAACTTTTTGCCAAGGTGCGATCAACGCGCGAACCGAAGCCGTCAATTTTGCATTATGTAAAAGGTATCGCCTCAGTTGAATTGCTGGACGGCGAAAGCGGCGTAGCGCCGGGGCAAGCCTGCGTGCTCTATTCAAGCGATGGCAATGATGCCCGCGTGTTTGGCGGCGGCTTTATTGCCCGTTCAGAGCGCGGCGCTAGTGCTGAAGCGATGTTGAAGAAACTAGCCATGGCAGACGTCGCCGCAGCATAAGCGGGATTTTCCGCTTATCCACGAGCGCATGAACTAATCAACTCGCATTGACAATTCAAGCTATTTGACGCAACGTCAGGTAGGGCGCTCGCTTGGTTTAATCGAGGGGCAAATTTATGGCGAAGCAGCTGATTATCGTCGTCCACGGTGTTGGCGTGAAAGAAGCTGGCGTGAGTGCAGATTTGCTGGCGACGGCGCTGGATGACACGCCTGAAAGCAATGAAGACCTCACACGGAGTGATATAAACCTATCAAGATTGCGCCCGCACTCTTCTGATGATTTTCATCTTCGTGAAAAAATTGAATACAACAGCGGCGGGAAGCGACAAGTCTTTCCAGCACGCATCCGCCGCTATCGCCATAACGATGAAAAAAGCGGAAAATTACTTGATGAGCGCGTAGTCGCCGATTTTTATTGGGGTGATATCTCAAACATTGCTTCGGGATTGCCCGGGCTATTGCTTGGCGTGTTGAAGACCATTCTTGGGCTTTCCCACATAATACGAGAAAATGCCGACAGTGTGTTTCCCAGTGACAATCGAGTGGATTGTGCAATGCGGCGTATCGCAAATCTCGCCGCATTAACAATTCACGGACCTATCGCCGCGATCAATATCTTTCTATTATTAGGAGTGCTTGTAAATTTTGGGCTAAGTAAAATTGGTTTTGCAAACACCGACTTACCGATTTGGTTAACCGGCATTATAGCCGTTTGCGCTGGCTACTTTTTCAGTAAAAAATCTGATGTTTACCTTATACGCCATTTGTTTGGTTGGTTATCGTTGACCGGGTTGGTTTTCCTACTTTTATGGCAATTTTTGCCCCTCGGTGATCGAGGTCTTTCAGTGATCGGCGGCATTTCTGATACAGTGATAAAGTCACATGTTTGTGGATCGTTGAACGGCGAAGCGTTGAACAAGTGCATTGCTGCACTCGATGGGATTTTCGCTCAAGGTCTACGTCTCATCGTTCTCATGGGTTATTTATGGCTGCTCGTAATTGCGTGCGCGCTGGCTCTAAGCGTCGCTGAATTGATCCGCTTCTTCAAAGGAACCCATAAAAACCCACCATCCATCATTGCCCCAGCCATTTCTTTAATGACGATGCTTTGGAGCATCATGATAGGTGTAATTTGGGCCGTTATAGCGAAAACAC
>JBGTAU010000125.1:0-11643 GCA_041749675.1 Rhizobiaceae bacterium
GATCGACCGCGAGCGCGAGTGGATGGCGTCATCTCCTAAAGCGCGTCAAACCAAATCCAAAGCCCGTATCAAGGCGTTTGATGAATTGGTGGAGGCCGCAGACAAGCGCCGCCCAACCGATACGCAGATCGTCATTCCATCTGGCGAGCGTCTCGGCAATCTGGTTATCGAAGCTGAAAACCTCACCAAATCATTTGGTGACCGCGTGCTCATCGAAAACCTGTCGTTCAAACTGCCAGCAGGCGGCATCGTCGGTGTCATCGGTCCAAACGGCGCGGGTAAAACCACACTGTTCAAAATGATTACTGGTCAGGAAAAGCCAGACTCAGGTTCGATCCGATTGGGTGACACCGTGCATCTCGGCTACGTCGATCAAAGCCGCGATCATTTGGATGGCAACAACAATGTCTGGGAAGAAATTTCCGGCGGCAATGACATCATCAAACTCGGCAAACACGAGATCAACTCGCGCGCGTTCTGCTCGACGTTCAACTTCCGTGGCGGCGATCAGCAGCAAAAGGTCGGCAATCTCTCCGGCGGCCAGCGTAACCGCGTGCATCTGGCCAAGATGATGAAAACCGGCGGCAATGTTCTGCTGCTGGACGAACCGACCAACGATCTCGATACCGAAACGCTCAACGCACTCGAAGACGCCTTGGAAAACTACGCCGGCTGCGCCGTGATCATCTCCCATGATCGCATGTTCCTCGACCGCCTCGCCACGCATATGTTGGCGTTTGAGGGCGATGGCCATGTCGAATGGTTCGAAGGTAACTTCGAAGATTACGAGCAGGATAAGATCAGACGTTTGGGCGCAGATGCAACAAACCCCCACCGGATGAGCTATAAGCGGCTGACGCGGTAATGAATTGGTAACTATTCAGCCGGTGGTTTATTCACACCGGCCGTTGGCGTGCTACACTCCCAAGGAAGGGCGCATTAGGTTCCCTTCCTTGGGGATACTATTATGAAATTGAAGACTATTTTTGCTGTTGCTGTGTTTGCTGTGGCGGCTGTTCCTGCGTTCGCCGAAGACCTAAAATTCAATCTTTCCAACGCCAGCGAATATCAAATTGACGAATTTTACGCTTCACCCGCCAATGATGACAACTGGGGTGATGATATTTTGGGCCAAGATGTGCTCGAAGGCGGTCTGTCTGGCGTTGTCACTATCGCTGATGGTAGCGATCAGTGCGCGTATGATTTGAAAGCCGTTGACGAAGACGGCGAAGAGCATATTATTGAAGATCTCGATTTGTGCAAAACCCCAGAAGTTACGTTCAATAAGTAACCATTGAAATTTGGGCGGCTTTGTGCCGCCCTTTTGGTCTGTAGAGTATGGGGGACATCATGAAAATCGATCGCATTTTTGCAGCGCTTTTGCTCGCGTGGTCATCGATGACCACCATAACAGCGCGCGCGGAAACACCACTTCCAAGAGAGTTTGAAGGTCTCACCGAAGAACAACAAATGGAAGCCGTTGAGTTCATTTTTGGCAATGCGATTTTCGTCATGTTTCATGAGGCCGGTCACATGTTGGTTTCGGAATTGGCGCTTCCCGTCCTTGGCAAAGAGGAGGATGCTGTCGATACCCTGTCTTCGATCATCCTGCTCGAGGCCAAAGATGAGACGCTCGACAAAGCATTGACTGATTCTGCCGATGGTTGGTTTCTGTCCGATGAGGCAGCGCAAGAGGCGGGCAATGACTATGCTTTTTGGGATGAGCATAGTCTTGATCAACAGCGTGCCTACTCGATGGTTTGCATGATGGTCGGCAATGACGCGGAAGGCTTCAAGGAATTTGCCGATCAAGTCGACCTGCCAGCCGCACGGCGCGAACGATGCGAAAGTGAATATCAAAGTGCGCTGGCGAGCTGGAATGGCGTCTTAGAACCGCATTTGATCACCAATGGCAGCGCTTCTAAGTTTGAGATTGTTTATGATGATCCGGCCACTGAAGACGTCGCGCCCTATGCTGAATTGATCAAAGACACCGACCTTTTGTCCATCATCCAAACAGCCATTGGTGATACTTATCAAATTCCAGAAGGTGTGGTTATCCGCGGAAAAAGCTGCGGTGAACCGAACGCGTTTTGGGACCCCAACGCGCGCGAGTTGACTTTTTGTTACGAGCTGGCGCAATTTCATGCTGGACTTTTGGCATCACATTTTGCCGCGCAAAAGGACGAATGATTTTGTAGGGTCTACCGTGAACTCAAGCTATTCTTAGTTTAGATGGGCGAATGAAAAAATGAATAAACTATTATTATTCAGTGTTTTAACGGCTTTTGTTACGGCATCACCTGTGCCTGCATTTGCCAAATCAGCGCGTTGTTTCACCACGGATGATGGCTATTTCCCTTGCCAATTTACTGCCACAGACAAAGCCGGTAGCTTCGATATTCGCTCAGACCGCGATCCAAATTTGGGCTACTCCATCCTAGTCGAAGAACCCGGATTTGCGTCCGGATTTGTGATTATTGACGGTCGTAGCATTTCGGTGGGCGGCATGTTTGTGCGCCAGCGCGATGATGGCGCGTGTTGGAATAATCCTGAGCTCAATGTCAAAGTCTGTGCTTGGTAACGCTAAATTGCACGAACTTGCCTTGGACCAATCGGCTTTGCCTTGCTCCCGCCCCATAAAAAAGCCATGTTGCACAAAGTGATTTGCGCCCTATTTGGGTGTGGCGATGAAATGGTCAGGGCAGGGCGAATGAAGCGGATAGTATTGGCATTGAGCGTGGCACTGGCGTGCTCAACCGTATTGAGCGTTGCGGCGACAAGTGATGTGGTTGAAGCACCCGCGCCGTCCCGCACACTGACAGGGGCTATGTTGTCGGCGCAGGTCGCCGAAGGCGACAATGATGCCGCAGGTATGATCGCTTATTATCGCCAAGCTTTGGCCTTTGATCCCACCAGTGTTGAGTTCGAGCAAAAGCTGATGATCGCTTTGATCTCCGATGGTCGCTTTACTGAGGCGCTGCCTTATGCAGAAAAACTCAAAGCAGTGCCGGAAGTCGAGCGCGTGTCGCGTGTCGTGCTGGCCATTGATGCGGCTGCAAAGAAAGATTGGAGCAACGCCGAAACCTATTTGAAGTTGGCGTTACAAAGTGATCTTGACCGCCTTGTCACCGGCTTAATGACCGGTTGGGTTAAGCTTGGCGCAGGCGATCTGGCGGACGCCACGAAAAGCCTTGCCACACTTAAGGGACCTGAATGGTATAATCTGTTCAAGCAGATCCACAAAGCGCTGATCTTGGATGCAGGCGGCGACAAGGTTGCGGCGGTTGCAGCGTATGAAGAAGCCGCTGTCAATCCAGATGCTGGCGCGGCCCCTGAATCTTGGCTGCGCATGATGGAATCTTATGCGCGATTGCAAGCCAGAGAAGGCAAGGCAAAAGAAGCCCAAAACGTTATTGATCGTGCAATGGAAATTGCGCCGGAACGTCCATCATTGTTGGTCCTGAAAAAATCAATTGCCGCCGGTGAAACAGTTGAACCGATGTTGGTCACGCCGTCAGATGGTATGGCTGAAGTGTTGCTCGGCCTTGGTGTTGCTATTCGCCGTGAGGGTGCAGAAGGCAATTCAAAGCTTTATCTACAGCTCGCATTGGCCGCCAAGCCAGACAATGATGTCACTCTCATTCAATTGGCCTCGATTGCGGAAGCACTTGATCAACAAGATGCCGCGATTGCAAATTACAATGCCGTGTCCGCGACCTCGCCATTCAAACGCGGTGCGCAGCTTCAAGCTGGCCTCAATCTTGCAGACCTCGATAAGGTTGATGAAGCGGTCAAACAATTGACGGCATTGGCGAGCGAAGACCCAACCGATACCCGCGCATACCTTGCGCTCGGCGGCGTGCATTCATCGAATAAAGACTACACGTCAGCAGCAGCAGTCTACGATAAGGCAGCTTTGGCTATCGGCACACCAGAGCGCAATGACTGGAACCTCTTTTACCAGCGCGGCATCGCGCACGAGCGCACCAAAAATTGGCCGATGGCAGAAGCCAGCTTTAAGGAGGCCTTGAAGCTTTACCCTGACCAGCCGCAAGTGTTGAATTACCTCGGCTATTCATGGGTGGACCGCAACGAAAACTTAGAAGAAGCGCTCGGCATGATCCGCAAGGCGGTCGAGCTGCGGCCTGAGGATGGTTACATCGTCGATTCATTAGGCTGGGCCTATTACCGGCTTGGCAAATTTGAAGAAGCGGTCACCGAACTCGAGAGCGCAATCCGTTTGCGGCCTGAAGATGCCACCATCAATGACCATTTGGGCGATGCCTACTGGCGCGTCGGGCGCAAACTTGAGGCGCGGTTCCAGTGGCAACATGCGCTGGATGCGAAGTCTGAAGATGTCAACAACGACACGATCAAAGTGAAGCTTGCCGCGAGCGAGCCACTGCTGGCTGAGGCGATTAGCGATAAGAAGGGTTGATTTGTAGCATGCTGGGAAAATGCGATGAATGAATTGGAACCGACGTTGGTGAAGTTAGTAAGAACGCGCCAATTTGGGCAACACCCTGAGTTTGCAAACATTTCTGGTGAGTTGTTGTTCAGTGAACTTTCAGAGGCCGATCTAAAACTATGGGAGGGGCTGGGTGATGTGAGCAATGGGTGCACCAATTATTTGCAAAGCAATGCTCAATTTTGACCAAATACCCTTTAATTCTTGACCCAGCAATCTCGAACTTTGGCTGCAACATTATCTGGTAAAGCTTGACCCAATAGCGTCGCGCCAATAGAGAAACTCCAACGCTACTTCACGCAAGGCCTATCCCGTGTCCGACATCCCAGCCCACATGCACCCAACCCGCTCGTTCCAAGGGTTGATCCTGACGCTCCATAACTATTGGGCGAACCATGGCTGTGTGGTGTTGCAGCCTTATGATATGGAAGTGGGGGCAGGGACATTCCATCCGGCCACGACATTGCGTGCGCTCGGGCCAAAGCCGTGGATGGCCGCCTATGTGCAGCCGTCTCGCCGTCCTAAAGATGGGCGCTATGGGACAAACCCAAATCGCTTGCAGCATTATTACCAGTACCAAGTGATCTTGAAGCCCAATCCCTCGAACCTGCAAGAACTGTATCTCGGCTCGCTCGCGGCCATCGGTCTCGACCCGCTTTTGCATGATGTGCGCTTTGTTGAGGATGATTGGGAAAGCCCAACACTCGGCGCTTGGGGACTTGGCTGGGAGTGCTGGTGCGACGGCATGGAGGTCTCGCAATTCACATATTTTCAGCAAATCTGCGGCATCGAATGCGCTCCCGTATCCGGCGAATTAACCTACGGATTAGAGCGTCTGGCAATGTATGTGCAGGGCGTTGATAATGTCTACGACCTCAATTTCAACGGACGCGAGGGCGACGAAAAAATCACCTATAGCGATGTGTTTCTGCAAGCCGAGCAGGAATATTCGCGTCACAATTTCGAGCACGCCAATACCGATACTTTGCTGCGCCATTTCACTGATGCGGAAGCTGAATGTGAAGCTCTACTGAAAGCGGGCGCTGAGCGCTCGGAAGGTAAGCCTCATCAAATGGTTCTACCTGCCTATGACCAGTGCATTAAGGCGTCCCATGCGTTCAACTTGCTTGATGCACGTGGGGTCATTTCGGTAACAGAGCGCCAAAGCTATATCTTGAAAGTGCGCAATCTCGCGCGCCAATGCGGCGAAGCGTTTTTGCAAACTGAAGCCGGCGGCTTCACGGCACCCAGTTGAGTGTGCGTAAGAAAAGAACCAATCTGTTCATCAATCGCATCATTGTTATTGTACACCGGTGTCCTATTCTCGTTTCATTGAAAGAGGGAAAATCGCTATGACCAAAGGTGCCGTTGCAAGCCGCCAGCCTATGCCAATCGACGTAGAAGCGGGGAAAGACTATTATTGGTGTTCGTGTGGCCAATCGAAAAACCAGCCTTTCTGCGATGGATCGCACAAGGGCTCAGAATTCTCTCCAATGAAATGGTCGGCAGAAGCCAGTGGTACAAAGTGGTTCTGCGCCTGCAAGCAAACCAACGGGTCGCCATTCTGCGATGGCAGTCACAAGGCGCTGCCGATCACTTAAGTGATGGCATGGCCGATTGTGCTGGTGACAATCTCGCATTGAGTTGCTAAGGCGCAGCCTTAAATAGCCGATGCGAGAAATCATGCCAGACCTGCTTATTGAACTTCGTTCCGAGGAAATTCCAGCGCGTATGCAGCGCAAAGCCGCTGGCGACCTGAAGAAGCTGCTCACCGATGCCTTGGTGAATGCGGGTCTCACTTACGAAGCCGCAAAAGAATATTGGACGCCGCGCCGGTTGACGCTGGATATTCGCGGGCTTTCGGATCGCTCCACCGATGTGCGCGAAGAGATTAAAGGTCCGGCAACAAGCGCCCCTGAACAAGCCATTCAAGGCTTCCTGCGCAAGGCCGGCATCGCCTCGGTCGCTGAAGCCCATGTGCATTCTGATCCTAAAAAGGGCGACTTCTATGTCGCGCATTTGGTGAAAGCGGGCCGCGCAGCTGATGAAATAATCGCCGAAGCCATGCCGAAAATCATTCGCGAATTCCCATGGCCAAAGTCGATGCGCTGGGGCAAGGCGTCCGCCAAGTCTGGCTCGCTGCGTTGGGTGCGCCCGTTGCAATCCATCGTGTGCTTGCTGTCCACAGAGCCGGAAGAGCCGGTCGTCGTGGCGTTTGATGTCGATGGCATCGCGTCTGGCAATGTCACTTACGGCCACCGCTTCCATGCGCCTGAGGCCATCACGGTCAAGCGCTTCGATGATTACGCCGAAAAACTGACCCGTGCCAAAGTGGTGCTGGATGCAGAACGGCGTAAGGAAATCATCCTCACCGACGCGCGCAATCTCGCCTTTGCGTCCGGCTTGGAACTGGTGGAAGACGAGGGCTTGCTGGAAGAAGTGTCTGGCCTTGTCGAATGGCCGGTGGTGCTGATGGGCACGTTCGAGCCGGAATATCTGGCCATCCCCGGCGAAGTCATCCGCCTCACAATCAGAGCCAACCAAAAGTGCTTCGTCACGCGCGGTAAAGATGGCAATCTATCGAACCATTTCATCCTCACCGCCAATATTGAAGCCTCGGACGACGGCAAAGAAATCATCCACGGCAACGGCAAAGTCGTGCGCGCGCGGCTATCCGATGCTGTGCATTTCTGGAAAACCGACCAAGCCGACGTGCCGGATTTGGACCAGCTCACAGCGTCGCCTGCGAAGTTCAATCTCGATCTCACAAAGCCGCTCGACCAGCGCATGGCGCGGCTCGATCATTTGAACGTGACGTTCCACGCTAAGCTCGGTAGCCAAGGGGATAGGGTTGCGCGCATTGCAAAGTTGGCGGTGGAGTTGGCTCCTCTGATCTCCCCCCTCGCGGGGAAGATGTCGCCTAGGGCGACAGAGGGAAGCGCCTCGCACTCTGTCACGCCCCCCTCTGCCCTGTCGGGCATCTCCCCCACAAGGGGGGAGATCACTAAACTCGCCCACCGCGCCGCCGTCCTCGCCAAGGCTGACCTCCAAACCGAAGTCGTCGGCGAGTTCACAGAACTTCAAGGCTTGATGGGCCGCAAATATGCGGAACTCCAAGGCGAGCACCCATCCGTCAGCGCGGCCATCGAGGACCATTGGAAACCCCAAGGCCCAACAGACCGCGTGCCGTCCGATCCAGTGGCAATAGCCGTGGCGCTGGCGGATAAGCTGGATACGCTGGTTGGATTTTGGGCGATTGACGAAAAACCAACCGGCTCTAAAGATCCGTTTGCGCTGCGGAGAGCGGCGCTCGGGGTGATTAGGATTGCACTGGAGCGGGGGTTAAAATGGTCGATCAGGCAAACTATGACCCAGCATTTTGATTGGGTTGTGTTTATCGGCGGTGATTTCGCGCTTGATAGACTAGAGGGTGCTAATGGTCCTCTGTCCATGACATCTGTGCCAATGCTCTCAGATGCACATCGTATTGCAAGGGAACATCCGCAACTTGCTATGAGCGACAATCGCCAGAATGCGTTTGCAGATGCCGTCTCCCGTATCGGGAAACTTCAGGGATATATCGAAGAAGGATTTCAACTGCGCGTTCGCGGAAACAAGGAAATTGTTCGACCTAGTTTAGTAATTGCCGACCTCCTCTCCTTCTTCCACGACCGCCTCAAAGTATACCTGCGCGATCAAGGCGCGCGGCATGATTTGATCGATGCTGTCATCACGCCCGATGCGGACGATCTCCTCATGATCGCCCGCAAGGTCGAAGCACTGTCGGCCTATATCAATTCCGAAGAAGGCCAGAACCTTGTGGCGGGAACCAAACGCGCGGTGAATATTCTCAACGCGGAAGAGAAAAAAGGCACGGTGATCGAAAACGTCATTGATGCGCGGTTGCTCAAAGAGCCGGTGGAAATCGCGCTGTTCGAAGCCATGAATATCGCCACCAACAAAGCGGGTGAGGCATTACAAATCGAAGACTTCGCGGGCGCGATGATGGCGCTCAGCACTTTGCGCGGGCCGATTGATGCGTTTTTGGAAGGCGTTCAGGTCAATGATCCAGACCCTGCTATCAAAGCCAATCGCTTGGCGCTACTCAATGACATAAAAAAGGCGACCCTGAGGGTCGCCGATTTCTCGAAGATTGTGAGCTAACGAAGCTTAGCTCTGCTCTTTCATGCCCGGGGCTAGCGGCATTTCTTCGCCGGCGGCGGGCGCTGATTGGGTTGTCGCGGCGGGCGCATCCACTGGCGCTGGTGCGTCAACAGGTGCAGGGGTTGCCGCCACTGGCGCTGGGGTTGCAGATGGAGCGGCTGTTGCGGCTGGTGCAGGTGGTGTTTCTACACTTGGGCGCATGATTACGGGCATTGATGTTGGCATACCATAAGCATCGACCAGTGCTGCATTGCCATCGCGTTTGGCCTCAATCACAGCAATATCTTCCTCACAGCCACCATTGTCACAAGGGTCTGGCGTGCCAATCATGATAATTGATGGTGAAATATAGGTGATCTCATTGTCACCGCTTTCGGCAAATGCTGATGCTGTTGCCAAAGTGCTCATGAATAGGCCTGCGGCCACTGTCTTCAAAAACGTCATAATGATAATCCCGTTATTACTACTACCCACAGATCAAAAATCTGCGTCCTTATCCAACTAGATAACACAGAGATATTTCAGTCCGTTTGAAACGATCGTGACAATTTTAATGAAATTTTGAACTGCTTGCCGCCAATGGCGCGGCGTTGTAGTGCATAAATATTGACGGAGAAAACATGGCTGAACTTCTCATTCCTGATGATACTGGCATCGCCAAAGCAGTCGCAATCTTGCGTGGCGGCGGACTGGTCGCCATCCCGACTGAGACTGTTTATGGCCTTGCGGCGGATGCCACCAATGGTCAAGCTGTTGCTTCTATCTATGAAGCCAAAGGCCGCCCGTCATTCAATCCACTTATTTGCCATGTCGCCGATATGACGATGGCAACCCAGATCGCTGTGTTCGATCCGCTCTCCATAACGTTAGCAGCGGCATTCTGGCCGGGGCCGTTGACGCTGATATTGCCTCGCGCAGCAAATACCCCAATTCATCCGCTGACGATGGCAGGTCTCACAACAGTTGGCGTTCGCATGCCAGAGGGTCCGGCGCGTTTGTTGATCAAACAGCTTGGTTCCCCCTTGGCCGCGCCCAGCGCCAATTCATCCGGCCGCATCAGCGCGACATCGGCGCAAGCCGTTGATGCTGATCTCGGCGGCAAGATTGATTTGATTTTGGATGGAGGGGCTTGTCCCGTCGGTGTGGAATCCACCATTGTGAAAGTGGAAAACGGACAGCTGCGACTGCTGCGCCCCGGTGGCATTTCGGTTGAAGAGATTGAGCGGGTTGCCGGTCAACCTGTTGTGCGTGTTGATCAACGGGCGGAAATTGAAGCGCCGGGCATGCTTGCTTCTCACTATGCGCCGCGCGCGAAAGTGCGACTGGATGCAATGCGTATATTGCCGGATGAGGCATTGCTGGCGTTCGGCCCACGCCGCGCATGCGGGGTGCAAAGTGCAGTGAAGACGCTGAACTTATCGCAGACCGCAAACCTAAAAGAGGCGGCCGCGAACTTGTTCTCGTACTTAAGCCAACTCGATATTGAAGGCGTGCGCTGTATCGCGGTTGAGCCCATTCCGATGACGGGACTTGGCGAAGCGATTAATGATCGCTTGATGCGAGCAGCCGCGCCGCGCGATGGGGGAGAAACACAATGAGTCTTGATGCTGCGTTGTTGAACCAATTCACAGCCATTGTTGGCAACGCCAATGCGCTGTGCCAAGCGGCAGACATTGCGCCCTATTTGACCGAAAACCGCGACCTCTATCATGGCCTATCGTCGCTGGTGTTGCGTCCTTCATCGACGGATGAAGTCGTGGCAATCATGAAACTTGCCAGTGCATCAGGCACGGCGATTGTGCCGCAAGGGGGAAATTCTGGTCTAGTTGGCGGGCAAACGCCGGATCGATCCGGGAATGCAATCGTACTTTCGTTGTCACGCATGAACCGCATTCGCGATGTTGATGGAAGCGGCAACACAATGGTTGTTGAAGCTGGCTGTATCCTAAAAACAGTGCAAGACGCCGCAAGCAATGTTGATCGCCTGTTCCCGCTGTCGCTGGGTTCAGAAGGGTCGGCGCAAGTTGGCGGGCTGTTGTCCTCCAATGCAGGCGGTACGGCAGTACTCGCCTATGGCAATATGCGCGAATTGTGCCTTGGCCTTGAAGTGGTATTGCCGACCGGTGAAATCATGCACGGACTAAAGCGCTTGCGCAAAGACAATACCGGCTATGATTTGCGTGACCTGTTTATTGGCGCGGAAGGCACGCTCGGCGTGATCACGGCTGCGGTGCTTAAACTATTTCCTAAACCGCGCGGAAGAGCGGTGGCTTTTATCGGTACATCGTCTGTTCAGAATGCGCTGAAATTACTCAATGCCGGTAGAGCCAGTGGCACGTTGACTGGGTTTGAATTGATTGCCCGTATCGGCATGGAGTTCGCAGTTCGCCATGTTGAAGGTGCGCGTGACCCGCTTGAAGGGGCTCACAATTGGTATGTGCTAGCTGAATATTCCTCGCCCAAGTCGCAAGAAGCGGCCCAAGCGGCGATGGAACATTTCCTTGGCAATGCGCTGGAAAACGGTGATGCTGATGATGCGGTGATCGCCGCTTCGCTCGCTCAAGAAAAAGCCTTCTGGCACTTGCGCGAAAATCTATCTTGGGCGCAAAAGCCGGAGGGCGGTTCGATCAAGCATGATATTTCCGTGCCCGTCGCTTCTATCCCTGCGTTCCTAAAAGAAGCGGATGCGGCGGTATCTCAATTGATCCCGGGTGTGCGCTTTTGCACCTTCGGTCACATGGGCGATGGTAACCTTCACTATAATATTTCCCAGCCTGTAGGGGCTGATACAGCCGAATACTTAAGCCGTTGGGGAGAAGTGAACGCTATGGTTCATACGATCGTTGACCGGTACGATGGTTCGATATCTGCTGAACACGGCATTGGTGTCTTAAAGAAAGAGGAGCTTAAACGCTTCAAAGATGCCACCGCCATGATGCTAATGCACCGTATCAAGACCGCATTTGATCCTGCAGGC
Source organism: Rhizobiaceae bacterium (assembly GCA_041749675.1). Classification (GTDB taxonomy): domain Bacteria; phylum Pseudomonadota; class Alphaproteobacteria; order Rhizobiales; family Rhizobiaceae; genus JANMEX01. The sequence goes on from JBGTAU010000125.1 coordinate 11,613, forward strand.
ATCATGAACCCTGGCAAGGTGTTGGCTTAAA
>JBGTAU010000126.1:0-2629 GCA_041749675.1 Rhizobiaceae bacterium
AGGTTGAACTCAACATAGCGGCCACGGCGGATGAGCTGTTCATCGCGCTCGGCTTCTGTCCAAGGGACGTTGTAATTTTTGCGCACGAGATGTGGATAGATCACATTGAAAGTGCGGCCGACGTCTTGTGTAAAACTGAAATCGGCTTCCCAGCCGCCATCGGCGTCCGGTGTGCGCAGCCAGTCATAGAAAATGCCGCCAACCCCGCGTGGTTCATCGCGGTGGGGGAGGTAGAAATATTCATCGGCCCATGTTTTATAGCGTTCATAATCAGCGACGGGATTTCGGTCGCACACAAATTTCATTGCTTTATGAAAGGCGACAGTGTCTGGATCAGTTTGCGTTCGGCGATTGTTGAGGACAGGCGTTAAATCTGCACCACCGCCAAACCATTGGCTAGAGGTGACCACCATGCGTGTATTCATATGAACGGCTGGCACATTCGGATTTTGCGGGTGAATGATCAAGGAAATTCCGGATGCCCAAAAGCCAGGATTTTCTTCAGCGCCCGGGATTTGCTTGCGAAATTCTTCTGAGAATTCGCCGTGGACTGACGATGTATGCACCCCAGCTTTTTCGAATACCCGCCCGTGCAGCATGGACATCATGCCGCCGCCGCCTTCGCCGCCAGGGCGTTTCCAAGGCGTGCGTTCAAAGCGGCCAGCCGGACGATCTGAAAGTGGGCCTGTTACCTCGTCTTCTAATTTTTCAAGCGTTGCGCAAATTGCATCGCGCAATCCTTCAAACCAGATTTTTGCTCGGCGCATTTTATCTTCAATATTGTCCGGCAAATTATTGGGTAGGTTAGGCCTGTTCATCGTCATTGTTCCTCTGATTCGGCGTTAATCCGAATGATATTTTCCCTATCAGGAAATGGAACCAAGAACCAAATACTGCTACGAAATTGCAGCAATCTGTCGCATTGCCTCCCCTGCAATCATGCCGACTGAGACAGCCAAGTTAAGCGAGCGGCGGCCTTCAACCATCGGCACAATAATGCGCGCGTTGGCGCCGTGGTGTACATGCTCTGGCACACCGGAGGATTCGCGGCCGAATAGCAGAATGTCATTTCGATGATAGGCAAAGTCCGTATATTTCACAGCAGCTTTGGTGGATGCCAACACCAATCTGCGTCCTTCAGCCAAACGCCATTGGTCAAAAGCACCCCAATTAACATGACGCTGCATGATGGCTTGTTCCACGTAATCCATACCTGAGCGTTTTAACGCGCGATCTGATAGGTCAAAGCCCGCTGGCTCAATAATGTCTATGCCAATTCCGAGGCAAGCCGCGGTACGAATTATGGTGCCGGTGTTGCCAGGGATATCCGGTTGATAAAGGGCGATGCGCAGCGTTGGGTTCATGGCTAGTCAATAAGGTGCTGATGGCAATCACGCAACTCGCTGGCAACTTTGTCAGCAATGGCAAGAGTAAATTCAAACCAACGTTTCCAATTTAATATTTCTCCGCTATCGCCGTGTTGTGTCTTCCTGTAGTTAAGTGATGACCTTATAGTCGCTTGGCTTTGTTGCTGCGTTTTGGCAAATGAAGCAGCAGTGGGTGCGTTCAGCCCCAAGTATCTCTGTTTTATTGATAGAGTGCAGCCAGACGCTTGGTTGTATGCATTATGGAATAACTTCATGTACACATGGTTTGAAAGCCTGCTCGATCCGTTTCCGCTCGAAGAGCCTACCGAGCCACCGAAAACATTGGTCGCATTCTGCCTCTATTACACCCGCGGCGCTTGGCCTTCGATCATCGCTATGGCGGTTCTGACGTCGCTTATCGCAATTATTGAAGTCACGCTGTTTGGCTTTCTGGGCAATGTGGTGGACTGGCTTTCCACGCAATCGCGCGAAACGTTTTTGAGCAATCAAGGTGGGCGGTTGGTGATGATATCGCTAGTGGTGTTGCTGGCGCTTCCCTTGGTATCGCTGCTGCATTCGCTGTTTATGCACCAGACATTGCTTGGCAATTACCCTATGCGCATTCGCTGGCAGGTGCATCGTTATTTGCTCAATCAGTCGATGAGTTTTTATCAAGACGAGTTCGCAGGCCGTGTCGCCACCAAAATGATGCAGACCGCGCTTGCGGTACGCGAATGCGTGATGAAGGTGCTGGATGTTCTCAACTATGTGATCGTCTATTTTGTTGGTATTTTGGTGTTGATGGTGACGCTGGATTGGCGTTTTGTTGTGCCAATGGTTGCTTGGCTTTTGATGTACGTATTTTTGCTGCGCTATTTCATTCCCAAGTTGCGCAAAGTGGGGGAGCGGCAGGCGGATGCGCGTTCCAGCATGACGGGGCGCATTGTGGATAGCTATACCAACATCGCCACGGTCAAATTGTTTTCGCATTCTAAGCGGGAAGAGGCCTATGCACGCGAAGGCATGGGTGAATTCTTGAGTACCGTGCACGCGCAAATGCGCTATGTCACAGTGTTTCACTTTGTACTATATTGCATCAATTGCTTGCTGCTGTTTGCCGTCGGGGCGCTTGGTATTAATCTCTGGCTGGCGAACGCCGTTACCATTGGCGCAGTAGCCGTGCCGGTCTCATTGGTGCTGCGTTTGCATGGCATGAGCCAGTGGATCATGTGGGAAGTGTCGGCGCTGTTTGAAAACATCGG
>JBGTAU010000127.1:0-13402 GCA_041749675.1 Rhizobiaceae bacterium
GGCAGCCAGTGAATAGCCGGCAGATGTATAAAGTGAAAATACAATTCCAGCCAATCCGCCGAGAAACGAGGAGATCGCGTAAATGGCAATGCTGGTGCGGGCGACTGGCGTGCCCATCAATGTCGCAGACGTAACATTGCCGCCCAATGCATACACATAGCTGCCAAATCGTGTTCTGTGCAGCACAAGTGCCCCTACCAAGAATGTCAGAATCATGATGATCCCAACCGTCGAAATCCTGCCGCCACCCGGCAATTTGAAATACAGCGATGAAACGAGGCTATAAAATTCATGTTTGATGGGGATGGAGTCTTGGCTGAGCACCGAAGCTGCGCCGCGGGCCAAGAACATGCCTGCAAGTGTGACGATGAAAGGCGGGACGGCGAGATAGTGGATCACCGCCCCCATGCCAGCACCAAAGGCAGTCGCAAGCATCAGGGCAATCGCAAACGCAAACAGTGGATGTAACCCGAGCCAGCTGATTAAAATCGCCACGAATACACCGGTGAAACCAATAACTGCGCCGACCGACAAATCAATGCCGCCAGAGATAATGACGAATGTCGCGCCAACGGCCGCGATCCCTAAAAACGCATTGTCGGTTAAAAAATTTCCCAAAACACGCGTTGAGAGCATACTCGGATATTGCACAACACACGCTGCGTAGGCGACGAGAAAAATGATGATCGTTGCGGCGAGTGGCCGGTACCGAGGGTTCATGCCTTTGTGCTCCGTGCTTTTACGGTTTTGCGTGCGAAGAGTTCTCGAACACGGTCGGATTGCAAAACGAGAATGGCGATAATGACGCCAGATTTTACGATGAGGTTAAACTCTGGTGGAAAGCCGGAAACGAGAATGCCGGTATTCATGGCTTGGATAATCAATGCGCCAACAACCGACATCGGAATGGAAAAGCGCCCGCCAAGAAGCGAAGTACCCCCGATAACAACCGCAAGAATGGCGTCCAATTCCAGCCAAAGCCCAGCATTGTTTGCATCAGCCCCGCGTATGTCTGCCGCCGCAATCACGCCGGCAATCGCCGCGCACAATCCACAAAACGCATAGATGCCAATCAATAGAAATCGCGTGCGAAGGCCAGCATAGTTTGCAGCCGACAAGTTTGTACCCACCGCTTCAATGAACAGTCCAATTGCTGAGCGGCGCAAGAATAAATGCGTTGCCACCGTCAACACCAGCAAGATGACAACAGGCATTGGAAAGCCAAGAAAGCTGCCCGTTCCGACAAAAATGAGAAGAGGATCGGAAAACGTGACAATAAAACCTTCGGTGATCAATTGCGCCAATCCACGCCCTGCCACCATCAAAACGAGCGTGGCGACAAACGGCTGAATGCCTAAAACCGCAACCAGAAATCCATTCCAGAGACCGCAGGCTAAGCCTGTTGCAAGCGCTGCAATCAGGATAATTGGCAAGGATTGCCCTTGCGTGGCCAGTGTTGCCGCCACCGCGCCCGCAACGGCCATGACTGCACCAACGGATAGATCAACGCCTTTGGTGGCAATGATCGCCGTCATACCAACGGCCAGAATAGCCACGGGAGCACTGCGATTCAAAACATCGATCAGACTTCCAAAGAAACGGCCATTTTGCCAAGAAATATCAAAAAATCCGGGAAACAGAAACCAATTGAAAAGCAAGATCGCTGCCAGCGCGGTAAATTGCGGATTGATCCATTGAAGAAGGGAACGTTGTTTCAAGATGTGGCTGCCTTGTCTTGTGCTGCAATAGCCTGAACAATGACGGACGGCGAGATGTCGCTTCCCGTCAGTTCGGCCACCATTTCGCGGTCTCTCATGACCATCACGCGTGACGAGTAGGCCACCACCTCGTCAAGCTCAGAGGAGATAACCACAAGCGCCAATCCATCTTCGCGCAGTCTGTTGATCGTGCGCACGATTTCGGCATGTGCGCCCACGTCGATGCCGCGCGTCGGCTCATCAAGGATGAGAAACCGTGGGTCCGTTGCAAGCCAGCGTGCCAGAATCACCTTCTGCTGATTGCCGCCAGAAAGCAATTTAACGGGAATCTCGGTCGAAGCGGCGCGAATGTCGAGTTGTTCAATCAGCCTGCCGCTAATTTCCATTTGCTCGTCGCGGTTCAAGGCGCGGTACCAGCCGAGTTTGGCCTGCAAAGCAAAGACAATGTTCTCGCGTACCGACAAGTCGCCGAGTATGCCATCAGCTTTACGATCTTCAGGGCAGAACCCAAACCCATGCGCGACAGCGTGAGCGCTGTTTGAAATGCGAATGGCATTGCCCTCAAGCGACGTATCACCAGAATCGGCGACGTCTATTCCAAACATCAATCGTGCAATTTCTGTTCGCCCTGATCCCAACAATCCCGCAATGCCTATAACCTCGCCCTTACGGACAGACAGATCAAACGGTTTAACCTTGCCGGATAGGCCAAAATTGCGAAATGCGACAAGCTCCTCGCCTTGTTCGCTTGCATTGCCAACGACCGGCGCAGACTGTTGGGCAATGTCTTTACCAAGCATCATGCGAACCAAATTGGTTCGGTTCATATCGGTTATTTTTTCGCTGCCAATCAGCTGGCCATTGCGCAGCACTGTCACGCGGTCGGAAATTTCAAAAACTTGATCCAGAAAATGCGTGATGAACACGATTGCCATGCCCTTGGCCTTTAGGTCGTTGATGACCGTAAACAGCTTCTCGACTTCTGTGCGATCCAAGCTTGCGGTTGGCTCGTCCAGAATCAGTACTTTGCCGGATAACTCGACCGCACGCGCGATGGCAATAATCTGTTGGATTGCGACTGAATGCGTTCCAAGTTCTGCGCTCACGTCAATTTTCAAACCATAGGTCGTCAAGATTTCAGAGGCCTGCGCCTCCATCAATCGGGTATTGATCATCCCAAACCGCATGGGCTGACGGCCGAGAAAAAGATTTTCAGCCACGGTCAAATTCAGCAAGAGATTTACCTCTTGGTAAACCGTGCCAATGCCTAGACGCTGGGCATGCAAAGGGTCACTGACTTCGATCCGCGAATCATCCAAAATGATCTCGCCTGCATCCGGCTTGTAAGCGCCCGTCAAAATCTTGATCAGCGTTGATTTGCCAGCACCATTTTCACCAAGCAATGCGTGCACTTCGCCGGCATGCAGTGAAAAGTCCACATCTTTAAGGGCGTAATGTTCGCCAAATTGTTTCGTAATGCCTTTGGTGGAAAGCACTGTCGCAGAATACGACATTCGGTTTCTCCTCGAAATGACGTCCGTCAACAGAGTGTCACGAGATCGCTGCAAATCAAATAAAAAACACTCCGCCGCCAGCAGGGAGACGGCGGCGGAGCGCGCAATGCAGGGGTTTGTTAGTAGCCAAGGCCCTTGCGTGCATCATACTCGCCCTGCGGATTGTCAGCAGGGGTGTAGAGCTTGGATTCAGTGATGATGAACTTCTCAGGCTGTTTGCCGTCTTTCAAGAAAGCATCCAGTGCGTCAAATGCCGGTCCTGCCATGTTTGGTGTCAGTTCCACTGTTGCGTTGGCTTCACCGTTGACCATGGCTTGGAAAATATCTGGAACAGCATCGATGGAGGCCACAAGGATGTCAGTTCCTGGCTTCAAGCCTGCGTCTTTGATGGCTTGGATTGCCCCTACGGCCATATCATCATTGTGGGCATACATGGCACAAATATCTTTGCCGCCATTTTCTGCCTTCAAGAAGCCTTCCATGACTTCCTTGCCTTTTGCGCGGGTGAATTCACCGGTTTGGCTGCGGGCAATCGTGAAGTTTGCTTTGCCAGCGATGGCTTCTTCAAAACCCTTTTTGCGGTTGATTGCTGGTGTTGAGCCGACCGTGCCTTGTAGTTCGACGATTTTGCATGGCTTATCGCCAACGGTCTTAACGAGCCACTCACCGGCAACACGGCCTTCCTTGACTTGGTCAGACGCGACCGATGTCAAGTAGAGATCTTGCGGGGCATCAACACCGCGATCCAGCAATATCACTGGAATGCTGGCGTCTTTAGCTTCTTTCAAAACTTCTTCCCAGCCCGTTGCAACAACCGGTGCCACGAGAATGGCATTGACGCCTTGGGCGATAAAGCCACGGATCGCTTTGATCTGATTTTCTTGCTTCTGCTGCGCGTCAGCAAACTTCAAATCAATACCGCGTTTTTCTGCTTCTTGTTTGGTGACAGATGTTTCAGCCGCGCGCCAACCGGACTCAGAACCGATTTGCGAAAACCCAACAACGAGGCCTTCGGCCATTGCTGCAGGGCATAAAAGTGTAGCCACGCTCGCGCCGAGCGCGAGCTTGCGAAATAGTTTCATGGTATCCTCCCAGTGTGTGCGACTGGCTCCTCCGCCCTCCGCTAAGGCAGATGCTAGCAATAGTAATATTATATGTAAAGAGGGTTGAAACGAGTTATTGAGTGCGGGATTTGCCTCCGCCTCAATGAAAGAAATCAGCACATACTTCATGGGCTACGGTTATCTGGGTTTCGCCAAACAACCTACAAATACCAACCTCAAAATCAGGAATTTTCGTGAAATGGCGCACCCGACTGGATTCGAACCAGTGACCCCTGGATTCGGAATCCAGTACTCTATCCAACTGAGCTACGGGTGCGTATGCGTTGCTTCTAGCTGAACCGACACGCATCATCAACTGGCAAAAATGCCTGTTGACCTGACAATCTAGTTTGCCCTTTATGGGACTTTAGAAAATTGGAGATAAAGACCACATGGCTAAGCGAATTGCGTTTACCGGCGGATCAGGCAAAGCAGGGCGGCATGTGCTGCCTTGGCTGGTTAATCAGGGCTATGAAGTGCTCAATCTTGATCTGGTGCCATTGGACCGACCTGGCATTGCCAATGTGAACGTCGGCATCACCGACAGTGGCCAAGTGTTCAACGCTTTGTCGATGCACACGAGTTTTGCTGACTTAGAAGTTCCCGGTGGGCCAAAGCCGTTTGACGCGGTGGTGCATTTCGCGGCTGTGCCGCGCATTTTGCTGAAACCCGATAATGAAACGTTCCGCGTCAATACTATGGGCACCTACAACGTCGTGGAAGCGGCGGTAAAACTTGGGATCAAGAAGATCATCATTGCGTCTTCTGAGACCACCTATGGCGTCTGCTTTGCTGAAGGGCACCGCGATTTTCATCAGTTTCCTTTGGACGAAGACTACGATGTGAACCCGATGGACAGCTACGGTTTGTCGAAAGTCTGCAATGAAAACACTGCACGTGCCTTTGCGGAACGGTCGGGCTTTGACATTTATGCGTTGCGCATCGGCAATGTTATTGAGCCACATGAATATGAATTGTTCCCAGAGTTTTTTGCCAAGCCCGAAATGCGCAAACGCATCGCGTGGTCTTATATTGATGCGCGTGATTTGGGGCAGATCGTGCATTTGTGCATTGAGAAAGACGGGCTCGGCTACCAAGTTTTCAATGCGGCTAATGATGCCGTATCGGCCAACACGCCATCACGCGAATTGGCTGCTAAGTTTTTCCCCAACGTGCCATTCACCCGCGAAATCGGTAAGTTTGAAGGCCTGCTGTCCAACCGTAAAATCCGCGAGGTTTTGGGCTTCAAGGAAGAGCATAATTGGAAACTTTATGTGGATTAAGAGCGCTTAATGTTAGCGTTTGAAGTGCCCGTCGCGTGGCGTGCAGTCCTTACGCCTTCGCTTTCAGCTTCGCGTGCCCATGGGTTGGCAGGCTTCATTGCCGGTGAAGAATCGCGCGGTAAGGTCATCTATCCGGCGGTCGGAAACAGGTTCCGCGCTTTGGAATTAACAAAGCCGGATGATGTCCGTGTCGTTATTCTGGGACAAGACCCCTACCATGGCGAAGGCCAAGCCCATGGTCTGGCATTCTCTGTTCCAAATGGCGTTGCGTTCCCACCATCCCTGCGCAACATTTACAAAGAGCTGGCACGCGACCTTGGCATAGATGCGCCAAGCCATGGCAATCTGGAGCACTGGGCAAGGCAAGGTGTCTTGCTGTTGAACTCCGTTTTGACGGTCGAAGAGAGTAAAGCTGGCTCCCATCAAGGGCGCGGCTGGGAAGAGATTACGGATGCAATCTTGAGCCACTTAGGCCAGCAAGAGCGGCCCATCGTGTTCATGCTATGGGGCGCTCATGCCCAAAAGAAGCGCCGTCTAATCGCCAGCCAACATCTCATCCTCGAAGCGCCACATCCGTCGCCTCTGTCGGCCCATCGTGGGTTTTTGGGCTGTGGCCATTTTAGAAAAGCGAATGCGTTTCTGGGGATACGAGGAATTGATTGGCGAATTGGCGCGACCACTTCGCTATTCGATCACAAGTCATGATTTTTACCAAAATAAACAGCCTCAGATCAAAGACGCTTGCTTTTGAGCACCGCGTACACGCATCCATAAAATGACCATCTGTGTGATACCCATTATGGTAAATCCGATAAGCAATGTTTGTATGATTTGACCAACTGGCTTGTCAGGGTTCCAGCCCATAACCGTCATAAAGCCAGCGAAAACAGCGGCCATGAGCAGATGACATTCAATGGCGCGCGCGGTGAAACGTGACTCAATGATTGGTTCCTTAAAAAAAGTCGGAACAGCACGATTGGCGAGCAAAAAGAATGGTGCAAAAATGACTTTAAGCGCGACCAAATTTTGTGGATCGCCATTGAGCCAAGACAGCACACCCATCACAAAACAAAAAGAGATAAAGGCACCGTAGTTTTCGCTCGCGATGCGGGTGCGGGATTTTGTTGTGTTGCTCGTTTGCATAATATTGAATTTCCCTTGAACAGAATTTGTGTGCTCTCAAATTAGAAATTGCTTCAATAAAAACTTTGAAGATTCTACACCGCATTCTTCGACTTCAATTACTGTGGGGAACGATAGCATAAGCAATTTTGATTTCAACCCAAAGTGTACTTAAAATCTGCTGCTAGACCGCTCCCGTTTCCCGCGCTAAACCAGCGCTATGAAACAAGGTGATCATCTCTTCCTCGTCGATGGCTCGGGCTATATTTTCCGCGCTTATCATGGGCTTCCGCCACTGACGCGCAAATCGGACGGGACGCCCGTTGGTGCGGTGTCGGGTTATTGCAATATGATTTGGAAATTGTTGAAGGAAGCGCGCGATACATCTGTGGGCGTGACGCCAACGCATTTTGCTGTCATCTTTGACTATTCGTCCAAGACCTTTCGCAATGAGATTTACCCCGAATACAAAGCCAATCGCACCGCGCCGCCGGAAGATTTGGTGCCGCAATTTGGTATCATTCGCCAAGCCACCATGGCTTTTGAATTGCCCTGCATTGAAATGCAGGGCTATGAGGCCGACGACCTCATTGCGACTTACACCAGCCAAGCACTTGCTGCGGGGGCGGATGTGACCATCATTTCATCCGACAAGGATTTGATGCAGCTGGTCGGCCCGAAGGTCATTTTGTATGATACCATGAAAGACAAGCGGCTTAGCATTCCAGACGTCATTGAGAAGTGGGGTGTGCCGCCGGAAAAAATGATTGAGCTGCAATCGCTCACCGGCGATACGGCGGATAATGTGCCGGGCGTTCCCGGCATTGGACCAAAGACAGCGGCGAGTTTGCTCGAAGAATATGGCGATTTAGAATCTCTGATTGCCCGCGCTGGCGAAATCAAACAGGAAAAGCGCCGCATCAGCATTTTAGAGAACATCGACAAAATCCGCCTGTCGCGCGAACTGGTGACGCTCAAACAAGATGTGCCTGTCACCGTGCCTTTGAGCGCGTTTGCAATGGACAAAGTCAATGGTCCAAAGCTGGTGGCGTTTTTGAAAGCCATGGAGTTCACTTCGCTCACGCGCCGTGTGGCGGATGCGACGGGGACTGATGCGTCGAGCGTTGAGCCATCTTATGTGGATGTCGGCGGTGACCGGCATGGGCCCGATGTGGATGATGCCAACTTGCCTACGCCTCAAGTGGTAGCAAGCACCCCCACGAAAAAAATCGAACTTGTGAAGCCAGCTTCGGCCAACGGCCTAACGCCAGCAGCATTTGCAAAATTACGTGCCGAGGCCGCCGTTGCGGCCAAAATCGACACATCTGCCTATGTCTCTATTCGTGACCTGAACACGCTCAAAGCATGGGCTGCCGAGGCGATTGAGGGTGGCATTTTGGCCTTCGATACGGAGACCGATTCGCTGGATGCCTTGCAGGCCAATATCGTCGGCTTATCGCTCGCGACCAAAGCCGGACGCGCGGCCTATGTGCCACTGGCGCATCGCGCAGGCCATGGCGATTTGCTGGGCGGCGGCACCATTGAAGGACAACTGCCGCTCAAAGATGTGCTCAGCGTTTTGAAGCCGGTGTTGGAACATCCAGCAGTCTTAAAAATCGGCCAGAACATAAAATATGACTGGCACATTATGAACCAACTTGGCATCACCATCGCGCCGTTTGATGATACGATGCTGATGTCCTACGTGCTGGATGCTGGGCGCACCAACCATGGTATGGACGAGCTTTCCCAAAAGCACCTTGGCCACACGCCCATTTCTTACAAGAATTTGACCGGCTCGGGTAAAGGCAAATTGACCTTTGATCAGGTCGAAATCGGCTTGGCGACTTCCTATGCAGCCGAAGATGCCGATGTCACTTTACGTTTGTGGGAAGTGCTCAAACCGCGCCTCGCCGCTGAGGGTATGAGCGTCGTTTACGAGCGGCTTGAACGCCCGCTGATTGATGTAATCGCGCGGATGGAAAAGCGCGGCATCGCCATCGACCGGCAAATTCTTTCGCGGCTATCGGGTGAATTTGCACAAACGGCGGCGCGGCTCGAAGAAGAAATTTATATCGCCGCCGGTGAGCGGTTTAATCCCGGTTCGCCCAAACAACTCGGCGACATTCTATTCGGTAAAATGGCAATCCCGGGAGGCAAGAAAACTGCGACGGGGCAATGGTCCACATCCGCAGATGTGCTCGAAGATTTGGCCGCAGAAGGCCATGAATTGCCGCGCAAGATCGTTGATTGGCGACAATTGACCAAGCTTAAAAGCACCTACACTGACGCTTTGCCAACTTACATCAATCCGCAAACCAAACGTGTACATACCTCGTTTGCTTTGGCATCGACGACGACGGGACGCTTGTCGTCGTCCGAACCAAACATTCAAAACATTCCCGTGCGCACCGCCGAAGGGCGCAAAATTCGCACGGCCTTTATTGCTGAGCAAGGCAATGTTTTGATTTCTGCCGACTACAGCCAAATTGAGCTGCGCGTGCTTGCGCATGTCGCTGACATTCCGCAACTGCGCCAAGCCTTTGCCGACGGCATCGACATTCACGCCATGACGGCGTCGGAAATGTTTGGCGTGCCGGTCGAGGGCATGCCGTCCGACGTGCGCCGTAGGGCCAAAGCGATTAACTTCGGCATCATCTACGGCATTTCCGCGTTTGGCCTCGCCAATCAACTGTCCATTGGGCGCGAAGAGGCCAGCCAATATATCAAAAAATATTTTGAGCGCTTTCCCGGCATCAAGGGCTATATGGACGATACCAAAGCGTACTGTCGCGAGCATGGCTATGTTGAAACCATCTTCGGTCGCCGTGCCCATTATCCGGAAATTCGCTCATCCAATCCGCAAGTGCGGGCATTCAATGAACGCGCCGCCATCAACGCACCGATCCAAGGGTCAGCCGCCGATGTGATCCGCCGCGCCATGCACAAAATGGAACCGGCACTCTTAGCTGAGGGTCTTGATGCAGCGCGGATGCTGTTACAGGTCCACGATGAATTGGTCTTTGAAGCACCGGAAGATTTGGCGCAAAAGGCCATCCCTATCATTCGCCGCGTGATGGAAAATGCGACCATGCCCGCACTTGTAATGAAAGTGCCGCTGAAAGTCGATGTCCGCGCCGCCAAAAATTGGGACGAGGCGCATTGACACCAATAACTAAGCCACGCGTTTCAATCGAATATTGCACACAGTGCAATTGGCTGTTGCGCGCTGCATGGATGGCCCAAGAATTATTGCAAACCTTTGGACAAGATATCGCAGCCGTCTCTCTTGTGCCCAGCACAGGCGGAACATTTATCATCACCTGTGACCATGAAATTATCTGGGACCGCACCAAAGATGGTGGGTTTCCAGAGGCCAAAATTCTCAAGCAGAAACTGCGCAATTTGGTTTGGCCAGAACGTGATCTTGGGCACACGGATCTTTAGATAACCAAACACCCAATCTTTTTTGCGAAAACGACCCCTTCGTCGTATTTGTCATATTCAATGTCGTCTCAAAGCAGCAAGTGTTCGTCTCAATTGTCTTGTCTAAGTGCATGGGCAATAGCTCGGTTTTGCGGGAACAAAACGGATCGTGAATCAATCGCGGCCACTGAGATGAAACCTTTCTGGATCGCGCATCGTTTCTGCGCTGTCCGCGCAAATGCCGGACGATGAGCCCATTGGGGGGAATGCTGCGCTCGAGATCTTGTGATCTCAACACGAACAATCTCCTCAATGAATCTGTTGACAGGCCCGAACTTCTGTAATGCTATAGAGGTCGGAGCAAGAAAGGGAGATTTCTGTCCATGAGCGATTTTCAACAAAAACTGAAACTGGCTGAGAAGCTGGCTGCACGCAGCCAAGTATCACGCCGTGATTTTATCCAGCTGGCGATGCTCGCCGGTTTGACACTGCCAGCTGCAAGCATGCTGTTCACACAGTCCGCACACGCTGAAGAGCCCAAAAAGGGCGGCAACTTCATCATCGGTATGGAAGGCGGCTCAGCATCTGACTCGCTCGATCCATCAACCTATGCTGACTCGGTCATGATTGCTGCTTCCTTGGCAATTTGTAACAACCTTGTTGAGTTTGACGAAAAAGGCGCACCAACCGGCGAAATTTTCGAAAGCTGGGAAGCCAAACCAGGTGCCGTAGAATGGGTATTCAATATTCGCCAAGGCATTAAGTTCTCTGACGGCAAAGCGCTCGATGCTGAAGACATCATCTATTCGATCAACATCCACCGCAGCGAAGAAACAAAATCGCCAGCTAAGGGTATTTTGGCTCCGATCAAAGAAATCAAGGTGTTGTCACCGACTCAAATCGGTATCACGCTTGAATCCGGCAACGCCGATCTTCCAGTTGTTCTGGCCGATTACCACATCATCGTCATTCCAAAGGACTTCAAAGATTGGAACAAGCTGATTGGTACTGGCGCTTACACGCTGGAATCATTCGAGCCAGGCGTTCGTCTCGTGTTCAAAAACCGCGGTGATTACTGGAAGCCAGGCCGCGCTAACTTCGACACCGTCGAAATTCGCAACATCCAAGACGCTGCTGCTCGTACGGCTGCTCTTCAATCCGGCGAAATTCATGCAGCAAACCGCATGGATGCACGCACCGTTGACCTTTTGATGAAGGATGCAAACCTCAACATCGTGCGCACCAAGGGCACCGGCAACCGTTTCTGCTTCGTGAACCGCGTGACTGACGATCCATTCACAAACAAGGATCTTCGCCTTGCTTTGAAGTATGGTATCGATCGTGAAGCGATCATTAAGCAGGTTTACAATGGCTATGCGGTTCCAGGTAACGACCATACGCTCGATGCATTGAACCCATACTACAACACAGCCATGCCACAGCGTGCTTACGATCCTGACAAAGCTGCCTTCCACTTCAAGGCCGCTGGTCTTGCAGCCGGCACAAAGATCGAATTGCAGACTTCGGAAGGCGCATGGTCCACAGCTGTTGACTGCGCACAGATCTATCAGGAATCCTTGAAGAAGGCCGGCGTTGAGCTGACCGTTAACAAGGTTTCGGCTGATGGCTATTGGGACAATGTGTGGCTGAAAGTGCCATTCTGCGCCGTGTATTGGGGCCGTCGCCTCTCTGCTGACGCAAGCCTTTCGCTCGTGTTTGGTTCAGGCTCTGACTGGAACGATTCAAATTGGAAAGTGCCAGCGTTCGACAAGCTCATCACAGACGCTCGTGTTGAACTCGACGATACCAAGCGCAAGGAACTTTACTTTGCAGCCCAGGAAATGATTGCTGATGATGGCGGCCAGATGTGCTTTGCTATCACCGACTATCTCGATGGTTATGCCAAGAACGTAATGGGCAATGCACCGCATGCACGTTACGACCTCAACGATAACCGCATCGCAGAAAAGGGCTGGTTCGCTTAAAATCGAGACAGTTGAACTTAAATTGAAATAAACGGGGGCGAGCTGATGTTAAAATTTATCCTTACTAGGCTCGCCCTTGGCGTTTTATCCCTACTGGCAGTGAGTATCCTCATATTTATTGCCACTGAAATCTTGCCTGGCGATGTCGCCAGCGCCGTGCTTGGACAAGGCGCGACACCGGAAACGTTGGCCGCGTTCCGTACAGAGCTGGGACTAGACCGTCCTGCATACGTGCGATATTTCGAATGGTTCTCAGGCGCAATTCAGGGTGACCTTGGTCAGTCGATGACCAATAAGCGTGAAATCCTACCCGAATTGATGAAAAAATTTAAGAATACGCTGTTTCTTGCTGGCGTTGCCGCATTGATCGCTGTGCCCATCTCGGTTGGCCTAGGCATAATCGCCGCCATCAATGAGGGCAAATGGCAAGATCGCTGGTCAAATATCATCTCTTTGGCGACGATTTCGGTCCCAGAATTCTTTATCGCTTACATTCTGATTTTGGTTTTTGCTGTTCAACTGCGTTGGTTTCCATCGCTTTCTACCGTGTTTGACGGCATGAGTGTTGGCGAAAAGCTGTACAAAATTGCATTGCCTGCTTTAACGCTCACCATGCTGGTTGCCGCCCACATGCTGCGCATGACGCGCTCGTCAGTGCTGGCAATCATGTCGCAGCCGTATATTGAAATGGCGTTCCTTAAAGGTTTGCCGCGCTCGCGCGTGATCTTGAAGCATGCGCTGCCGAATGCCGCAGCACCAATCATTTCGGTTATTGCGCTCAACTTAGCCTATCTCATCGTCGGCGTGGTCGTCATTGAAGTGGTGTTTGTTTACCCCGGCGTTGGCCAATACATGGTGGACGGCGTGACCAAGCGTGACCTTCCAGTGGTTCAAGCCTGCGGATTGATTTTTGCAGCCACTTTTATCATCCTCAACACTGTTGCAGACATTTTGGCGATCTTAGCCAATCCAAGACTGCGCAAAGCATCACGGGCGGATTGAACCATGACAATATTTGGACACAAGCCAAACGGATTGGCATGGATTGGTTTAACAATTGTCGGGTTCTTTGTGTTCTTGGCGATCTTTGCGCCTTGGATTGCACCTTATAATCAATCCGAAACTGTTGGTGATACATGGGCGGCGGCTTCGTCTACGTCTTGGTTTGGCACCGACCAAATCGGACGTGATTTGCTGTCGCGCATTATATATGGCGCGCGCATGACCATCGGTATCGCGCTGGCGACCACC
>JBGTAU010000128.1:0-2971 GCA_041749675.1 Rhizobiaceae bacterium
GCGAGGTTGACGAAAAACCGTGACGGTTCGAGTTTCATGGAGCCTAACATATCAATGCCCCCTCTGTTCAGCGTTGGCTTGGCGGATATTGTAGATCATGATGGGCATAACGGCGATCATGATGATGATGGCGATAGCCGCGCCGCGCCCATTGTCGCCGCCGCCGCGGAACATCCAGTCAAACATTAAGTTTGCCAAAACGTTGGTGTTCCACTGACCGTTGGTCATGGTCAAAACAATGTCGAATACTTTTAGAACAAGAACTGTGATCGTGGTCCAGACCACCATGATGGTGCCGGAGATTTGCGGGATCATGATGCGGTAAAAAATTTTGAACGGGCTTGCGCCATCGATCAAGGCGGCTTCGATGGTGTCTTCTGGGATGCCGCGCAACGCAGCGGAGAGAATGACGGTTGCAAAGCCAGTTTGAATCCAGATCAAGATGATCATCAGGAAAAAATTGTTCCAGAACGGCATGGATATCCAAACTTGCGGGTCCCCACCAAACCACTCGACGATGGCGTTGAGGATGCCAATTTGTTTTTGTCCGGCTTGACGATAGTCATAAACGAACTTCCAGATCACACTGGCGCCGACAAAAGAAATGGCCATCGGGAGAAATATAAAGCTCTTGGCAACATTGCCCCACCAGAGTTTATCGGTGAGAACGGCAATGATGATGCCCATGGCTGTGCAGGCAGCTGGCACGACTGCGAGCCACAAGAGATTATTGAAAATAGACTGGCGGAACGCATCGTCCGAAAACGCCCATCTGAAATTGTCCAAACCAACAAAATTGTCACCAGCCTTGTCATGGAAGGCATAGTAAATGGTCGCGAAGACTGGGTAAATTAAATAGACAGATAGAAGTATGAGGGCGGGCGCTAAAAAAAGCCAAGGCCTTATGGTCTGTTGGCGTCGCAAATTTTTGATGGCCGCGGCGTCATTTCGCTCGCCGGAGGCAAACACGCGATCCAATATCCAGTTTGAGCCAAAGAAATAGGCAACGCATCCACCTACCCCCAATAAAACAGTCAGAAATGCATTCAACAGCTGCGCGGTCATGGTCTTCTCCCTGTGATTACTATTTTATAGGCCAGTCACAGCGGCGCATAACCACTGAAAGATAGCCCTGCCTCCGGCGCACGAAATGCGCCGGAAGACTTTTCAGGAGGTCGAAGTGTTTGGGATTACTTCAGTGCGTCCCAAGCCTTTTGGATGCCATCGGCAACTTCAGCGGAGGACTTGCCACCGACGAAATCAACCATGCCAGTCCAGAAGGCGCCCGCACCGATTTTGCCTGGCATTAAGTCGGAACCGTCAAAGCGGAAGGTCGAAGCTGTTGCCATGATGTCGCCCTGTTTGCGGGCTGCATCGCTGCCATAAGCGGCTGGGTTTGCAGTCTTGAGCGGGGTCAAGAAACCACCATCCTGCATCCAGATTTCATGTGCCAAAGGCATTTTCAAGAATTCTACGAATGCACGGGCAGCTTTGGAGTCCTTGCTGATAGTGAAGAGTGTACCAGCGCCCAAAACAGGCTTACCAAGATCAGCCTTTGCGGCGTATGTTGGCATGTAGAAGAAGTCAGCATCTTCGCCGAGCTTTGTGCCTTCTGGGAAGAAGGATGGAATAAACGAAGCTTGATGATGCATGTAGCACTTTGGCGGTGCGCCGAAGAGACCCTTCGGGCTATCGCGGAAGTCTGTGGATGCAACGCCAGCAGCGCCGCCATCGACATAGGCGTCATTCTTGGCAAAGGAACCGAAAATGTCCAATGCGCCAACAACAGCTGGATCATTGAACTTGATTTCGTTCTTGACCCATTTGTCGTATGTTTCGCCTGTCTGAGTGCGCAGCATGATGTCTTCGATCCAGTCAGTGGCTGGCCATCCGGTTGCGCCGCCTGAACCCAGACCAATGCACCAAGGCTTGCCACCATCAGCAACGATCTTGTCAGAAAGAGCTATCATTTCTTCCATTGTTGCAGGCACCGCATAGCCAGCATCTTTGAAGTTTTCTGGGCTGTACCAAACAAGGCTTTTCACGTCAGTTTTGTAAGCGAAGCCGAAGAACTGAGCTTTGCCGTCTTTGTCATTGGCGGTACCGATATCGACCCATGATTGGCCAGCGCCGTAGTTGTCCACCATCCACTGCTTGTCAGCATCGGCCAGTGGGGTCAAGAAACCCTTGGCAGCCAAATCAGCAATCAGGCCTGGCTGTGGCAATACGGTGATGTTTGCTGGGCTGCCAGCTTGCGTGTCGATAACGACCTGCTGCTCGTAGTTTTCAGAAGAAGAATATTTGACATCTGCGCCGGTGGCTTGACGGAAATATTCAAGAACGACTTGTACGTGGGTTTCATCATCGCCGCGCCAAGGTCCAAAAATTGTCAGTGTTTCGCCTTTGAGGTCAACCTTCTTCAGGTCGTCCAAATTGGCCCAAGTAAATTTAGCGTCTTCACCTGGCTTGTATTTAAGATCGGCAGCGTATGCACCCGACACCAAAACGGTGCTTGCAACTAAAGCTGATATGAGTGTGCTGATTTTCATCTGGTAGACCTCCCATTTGTCAAAAAAACCGTGCGGACATTTTGCGGATTTCCTCCCAGAATTCCTACGGTCAAAGCGAACTTTTTTTCACAAAAATGAAATTTGAAAGCGCTTTCAATAATTAATCTCATATTAGCGCTTTTTGTCAAGCGAAAGAATTTGACCTTTTCGCCGATTGCCCGTCGGTTCATGTGTAAAATGTGGAAAAGTCGATCAATTCTGGTTGAAAATGTGGGTTGGAGCCTCGCCTGTAACGTCACAATCCCCATCACTTGCTAAAACACAGAGCGTAGTTCAGAGTTAAATATTGATAGCGCTTATAAAATGTGTGATCAAAAGTGCGTCACAGGAGGGGTGCGACGGGCTGTGTTGAGTCCGTTGCGGGCATGAGCAAATGAACCTGAAGGAATTCTCGCGTAAGC
>JBGTAU010000129.1:0-4301 GCA_041749675.1 Rhizobiaceae bacterium
CGCCAGTGGGTTACCTTTCAATCGCACATGCAGAAAATGGCCAATTTGGAACGCGATCAATGTGAGCGTTAAATGGAGGAGCGGCGATGCACTCAGATAAATCCATAATTGGCGCACATCACTCATGTTACTTTTAACCATCGCTTGATGGCTACCATTACGCTTGCTGTTGTTGCGATGGAAAGTAAGGTTGATGTCACCAAAGCGATTGCAAGTACGCGCCATTCACCGCTTAGCAGGCTAAAATGGGCCATGATGCCGACGCCCGCTGGCACAAAAAGCAGAGATAGATGTGAAAGCAATCCTGCCCCTACTTGGGAAAGGTCTTCTGGGACTGAATTATGTCTCCATAATAAGAAAAATAGAAGCACCATACCAACCACGGGGCCTGGCACTGGCAGATTAAGCGCCGTCACGGCAAACTCGCCCGCTAGCTGCAGAGACAGTAAAACTGTTAGCCAATACAACATGATTTTATCCCCTTTCTATCGCGTAATATAAGAGGAGTGGACGTTGCCATAGACAATGCAATTTTCAAAGCTAACTCAATTGACTGCCCAAGAACGGCCTTTTCGGTGTCTATACCTTGCGAAACACAAACACGATCCATGCTATCGAAATTGCCAATGCGCCCCATAGCGGCGTGCCATAAAAGCCGAGCCAGCCTAGGAAAATGAAGGCGCTGCCGAGTAACGAGATGAACAGACGGTCGCCGCGCGTGGTATCCAGGCCCAGGACGCCGTGGCGTGGGTTTCCGCCCGGGCTTTTATACTCCCAAATGCCCATTGAGGCGATTGCCGCAGCGATGAAAATGAAGAACGCTGCCGTAGGCCACGTCCAAGCCATCCATGAAAGACCCATGATAAACTCCTTAAACGCGGCCCAAGGCAAAGCCCTTGGCGATGTAATTGCGGACAAACCAGATGACGATGGCGCCGGGGATGATGGTGAGCGACCCAGCAGCGGCAAGAAGACCGAGTTCATAGCCAGACGTAGAGGACGTGCGTGTCATGACGGCGGCGATGGGTTTAGCTTCTACTGAGGTTAGCGTCTTGGCCAGCAGCAATTCGACCCATGAGAACATGAAGCAAAAAAAGATGGCAACGCCAATACCGGCAGCAATCGTCGGCAGGAATATCTTGAAGAAGAAGCTTGGGAATGAATGTCCGTCAACATAGGCGGTTTCATCCAACTCTTTGGGTACGCCTGACATGAAGCCTTCCAAAATCCACACAGCGAGCGGGATATTGAACAACGTATGCGCCAGTGCAACAGCCAGATAAGTATCGAATAGGCCAATTGACGAATAGAGCTGCAAGAATGGCAAAGCAAACACAGCGGCAGGGGCCATACGATTGGTGAGCAGCCAGAAGAACAAATGCTTATCGCCCAAGAAGCGGTAGCGCGAGAAGGCATAAGCCGCCGGTAACGCGACGGCAACGGAAATCACCGTGTTCATCGACACATACGCAAGCGAGTTAATATAGCCCCAATACCAAGTGGGGTCAGTGAAAATTTTGACGTAGTTTTCCGTCGTGAAATTCTGAGGGAACAGAGAAAAGCCGCCGAGAATTTCATTGGTGGTTTTGAACGACATGGAGACGAGCCAATAAATCGGCAGCATCAAAAAGAAAATGTAGAGGGCTGGCACGAGCCATTTTGAAATACGCATGTGACCCTCCTATTGTTCTTCGTTGCGCATCATCAGCGTGTAGAAAATCCAGCTGGTGAGCAAAATGATGAGGAAATAAATCAGCGACATGGCAGCGGCTGGCCCTAGGTCAAACTGGCCGAGCGCGATTTTCACCAAATCGATGGAGAGCAAAGTCGTCGAGTTGCCCGGTCCACCGCCGGTGAGCACCACAGGTTCGGTATAGATATTGAAGCTATCCATAAAGCGCAGCAGAACTGCAATCGTCAAAACGCGCTTCATCTTCGGCAATTGGATGAAGCGGAAGATTTTCCATTTGCTTGCGCCATCAATCAGCGCGGCTTGATAATAGGCATCCGGTATCGAAACGAGACCGGCGTAGGCGAGCAGTACGACGAGCGAAGTCCAGTGCCAGACATCCATCAAAATGAGCGTGAACCAAGCATCTCCGGTTTGGCGGGTGTAGTTATAGTCAAAGCCAATGCTGTTCAAAAGTTTGCCGAGCAGTCCGATATCCGGCAAGGCAAAGATATTCCACATCGCGCCGACTACGTTCCATGGAATCAAAAGCGGCAGCGCCATGAGGACCAGACAGACTGATACCCACGGTCCTTTTTTTGGCATGGTGAGCGCGATAGCGACACCGAGCGGCACTTCGATGATGAGGATCATGAAGGTGAAAAACAGCTGGCGACCAAGCGAGGACCAAAAGCGATCCGAGCGCAAAATTTCTTCAAACCAGCGTACGCCGGACCAGAAGAATGTGTTGTCGCCAAAGGTTTCTTGCATTGAATAATTGACGACTGTCATCAATGGAATAAGCGCATTGAATGCGACCAGAATGATGACGGGGAGGACGAAAAACCACGCTTTTTGATTGACGGTTTTGTTCATGACATTACTCCGCCAGCCAATTGTTGTCGTAGATATTTGAATGCGCGGCATCAAAGGCAAGGAATGCATTTTCGCTTGGAATAGCGTCGCCTTCTGCCACCACCAGCTTGATCGACTGATCGCCCCATCTGGTATCGACAATGCGGCTACGACCGGTATCCGTGACTTTGGTAACTTTGACTGGCAGGCCTGATTTTGCGAAACTTGTGAATTCTGGGCGCACGCCGAGCTCAAAGGTTCCACTGCGCGATTTTAATGCGCTTGTGTTGTCGACAGCAATTTTTGTCTCGCCCACATGGACCGCACCGCCGCTCACAGTGCACGAAACGATGTTCATGCCGGGTGAGCCGATAAAATGGCCGACGAATGTATGGCGTGGTTTTTCAAACAATTCGACCGGCGTCCCAATCTGCACGACTTCACCGTCTTTCATCACCACGACTTCGTCAGCGAATGTCAGCGCTTCGGTCTGGTCATGCGTCACGTAGATCATTGTCGTGCCGAGTTTCTGATGTAACTCTTTGAGCTTGGAGCGCAACAACCATTTTAAGTGCGGATCAATCACGGTAAGCGGCTCGTCAAACATGATGACATTGACGTCTTCGCGCACCAGTCCGCGACCCAGCGAGATTTTTTGCTTGCCGTCGGCTGTCAGCCCTGATGCACGCTGGTTCAACATGCCGGTGAGGTCGGTCATCTCGGCGATGGTGCGCACACGCTTGTCTACTTGCGCTTCGGCAACGCCGCGATTGCGCAGCGGGAAAGCGAGATTGTCGTAAACGGTCATTGTGTCATAAACGACAGGAAACTGGAAAACCTGCGCGATGTTGCGCTCATCTGTCGGCAATTTCGTCACATCGCGGTCGCCAAACAGCACTTGGCCGTGGCTGGGAACCAACAGGCCAGAAATGATGTTCAAAAGCGTAGTTTTGCCGCAACCGGATGGACCAAGCAGCGCATATGCGCCACCATCGCGCCACTCGACGTCAAGCTTTTTCAACGCGTAATCTGCCGGTGCTTTGGGGTTGGGCATATAGGAATGACCAAGATCGCGAAGCGTGATTTTTGCCATTGTGTGCGCCTCAACCTTCAATCAAGCGGCCATCTTGGCCAAAATAAAATCCGTGGGAAACGTCCATGTAGAGCGTGGCTTTATCGCCAGACATATAGGGGTGTATGCCAGCTGTCAGCGAAACCCACGCATTGCCGAGCATATCAAAATGAATGATGCTTTCTGAGCCGGACAATTCCGCCACCTTAATCGTGCCGTCCACTTTGATAGCACGCTCGTTTTGCTTCACTGGCAAAACATGATGCGGGCGAATGCCAAATTTATAGGGTCCATCAGGCAAATCAGCGAGCTTGCCTTCCGCCTTCCAGCCAATGCCGCCGGCGAGCGAAAACTCGCCGTTGCGTTTTGTTACCGTGGCAACGTTGATTGGCGGTTCGGAAAAAACTTGTGCCGTGATCAAATCCATCGGCTTGCGGTAGATGTCGCCAGTCGGGCCAAATTGCGTTACGCGACCTTCGTGGAGTGCGGCTGTCGTACCACCAAACAGCAACGCTTCGGAGGGTTCCGTTGTGGCATAGACGACGATGCAATCGCGATCATGAAAAAGACGTGGTAATTCCTCGCGCAGTTCTTCGCGCAGTTTGAAATCAAGGTTCGCAAGCGGTTCATCGAGCAACACAAGGTCAGCATCTTTTACCAATGCACGAGCCATGGCGGTGCGTTGTTGCTGACCACCGGAAAGCT
>JBGTAU010000130.1:0-3714 GCA_041749675.1 Rhizobiaceae bacterium
GGAGATTGGCCACGGCCTTATGGCGCAAAGGTTGCCCACATCAAGGTCAGTTTGCATGGCTCGCTTGCTTATACCGGCATCGGACACGCGTCTGACCGTGCAGTCATTCTTGGCCTATGTGGTCAAACGCCAGAAACCATTGATTTGGATGAAGCCGAATTGCTGTTGGCGACAACCGCAAAAACAAAGTCAATCGCGCCGCTCGGGCATCCTGCATACCGGTTCGATCCAGCCACCGACCTGGTACTCGACAAGAAAACCCCTTTGCCAGGTCACGCAAATGGGATGGCCTTTACAGCGTTAGACGACGATGGACGCCAGCTCTTGCGCGTTCCTTATTTTTCTGTTGGCGGCGGGTTTGTGATGAGTGGCGATGAGCTGGCTGCGTCCAAAACTAAAACTGATAAGCCAACGGGCAAAAGTGTGCCTTACCCATTCAAAAACGCTGCCCAAATGCTCACTATGGCAAAGGCAAGCGGGCTTTCGATCGCCGATATGAAACGCGCGAATGAAGAAACGTTCATGCCGCGTGAAAAGCTGGACGAGGGGCTTGATAGAATTTGGTCGACAATGGACGGCTGCATTGCCAGCGGCCTGTCGCGCGACGGCATTTTGCCAGGCGGCCTAAAAGTCAAAAGACGCGCACGTGCAATCCATGATC
Source organism: Rhizobiaceae bacterium (assembly GCA_041749675.1). Classification (GTDB taxonomy): domain Bacteria; phylum Pseudomonadota; class Alphaproteobacteria; order Rhizobiales; family Rhizobiaceae; genus JANMEX01. The sequence goes on from JBGTAU010000130.1 coordinate 662, forward strand.
AGTTGAACGCAAGCTGGGCAACCAATACGCCAAATCCGCTGCTAGCCAATGACTGGTTGTCTGTTTACGCCATGGCCGTAAATGAAGAAAATGCGTCTGGCGGCAAAATTGTGACAGCGCCGACCAACGGTGCGGCGGGTGTGCTGCCAGCGGTCGTCAAATATTATTTGCGGTTTCACGATGCCAATGACCGAGAGGGAATTCGCAATTTTCTGCTCACATCGGCTGCGATTGGCGGACTGTTAAAAACCAACGCATCTATTTCGGGCGCAGAAGTTGGATGTCAGGGTGAAGTGGGATCGGCGGCAGCAATGGCGGCGGCTGGTCTTGCCGCAGCGCTCGGCGGTACGCCGGAGCAAATCGAAAATGCAGCAGAAATTGCGCTGGAACATCACCTCGGCATGACATGTGACCCGATTGGGGGATTGGTTCAAGTGCCCTGCATCGAGCGCAATGCACTGGGTGCGGTCAAGGCAGTCACAGCCGCGTCGCTGGCATTGAAAAGCGACGGGAGCCATTTTGTACCGCTGGATGCTGCCATTGAAACCATGCGACAAACGGGCAGGGACATGGACGAGCGCTATAAGGAAACCAGTCTGGGTGGATTAGCCGTCAATGTCGTAGAGTGTTGATAACAATCAGCGACCTGTTGCCGATTGTGCTGCGCCGCTCTAGATCGATAGTATGACACTTAATCTCGTAAAACTATGCGTCGGATGTGACAGTATCGAGGACCTCATCGCTTGGCGCGAAGAGGTTTCCAAGCGCCGAAAGGCTATGGGTTTACCGCTGGAAATGTCGCACGTTACGCGCATGTATCCGAAGCGCGAGGACGAATTGCTGGATGGCGGTTCATTGTATTGGGTAATCAAAGGCAATGTGCAATGTCGCCAAAAGTTACTGCATGTGCGCAAAATAACAGGCTCTGACGGCATCTCACGCTGTGAACTGGTCATGGACCCGACTGTTATTCATACTCAATGGCAGCCACGCCGTCCGTTTCAGGGTTGGCGTTATTTATTGCCAAAAGAAGCGCCAGCAGATCTGCAGGTTGGTAAAGAAGGCCTAGCTGAAATGCCGCGTGCGCTGCGCGAAGAGCTTGCAAGTCTTGGTCTTCTCTAACCAAAAAGCCGATTTTAGGCGTTCGCATTAATAACCAATTAACTTTACCACGTTGACAGACTTACCCCACTAAAAGCTGAAAAATATTGGCATACACGCAAAACAGGCGTATTTTTCTTCATTATAAGGGGAAATACAATGTTTGGCGGGAAAAACTCCATTTCAGTTACTAAGCGAAAAATTGCCCATGTGATTGTATGCGGCAATGAAAAAGGCGGTAGCGGCAAATCGACGTTATCTATGCACATCGCCATCGCGCTGATGAAGGCTGGCCACAAAGTCGCGACCATCGATCTGGATACCCGCCAACAATCGCTGACAAGATATATTGAGAACCGGAAAGTTTGGGCTGAAAAGCATAAAAACAACTTGGTGATACCAACCCATCTGGTTATCAACCGAACAGATGGAGAATTGGTTGTTGCCAATCAGGACGCAGAAAGCCGAGAGTTTGCGCGGCAAATAGCGTTAGTGGAAGCAGATCATGATTTTGTGGTTATCGATACACCTGGATCTGACACGTTTTTGCAACGCCTAGCGCACTTAATGGCTGACACGCTCGTGACGCCGATTAACGACAGCTTTATTGACTTTGATGTGTTGGCAAAAATTAATCCAGAGAATTATGAAATTGAAAGCACATCACAATATGCGCTGGCTGTACGCGATGCGCGTCGAGAACGCCTGCGTGCCGATGGCGGCTTGATTGATTGGGTGCTCGTGCGCAATCGTTTATCAAGTATTCAATCACGCAATGAAATCCGCTTAGAATCTTGCGTGAATCTCTTAGCAGCCAAACTTGGGTTTAGAGTGGCCGCAGGCGTTTCAGAGCGCGTGATTTTTCGTGAACTTTTTCCACTTGGTTTAACCGCTATGGACGAACTAAATGAAACGATCCTCGGCCCAAAGCCAACGCTCTCCCATGTGAGTGCGCGCAACGAAATCAGGCAACTGATTGAAGCGATGAATTTACCGTTGAATCAAATAGCTCAAGAAAAATTGCAGATGCGCAAGAATTGGCTGAGGTGGGCTTCGAGGGCTGTGGTATCAACTGACAACGTGTTGCACTAAACGCTGACTGAATTTACTGGAAATGAAAAGCGTACAGCCGGTGTACCATTCGGCATTTTTACTGAAATCCTAACGACAACAGGAGGCATTGAACTGCGCCAAGCGCGGGCGGAGTGGCTCAGCAGCAGACCAACCAAATCGCGCGTCTTCAACTTTGGCTTTTTGCGCGTATCCGAAAGTCGATGGGCAGCAATGCGCAAGGAATGCAAGGCGCCGATGTGAGTCAAACTGGCATCATTGGATTTTGGTAAACCCAAGTTTTGCTCTTTTTCAATTTTCATAACGACAACCCTTTACTCATTACACGTAGGCTATCCATCGGCACCAAGATAAATCTTGGAACCAAACTAATTATTCAACGCAAAGCAACCAAAGTTCTTCTTTTTCAATGCCTCACAAGCGGTCCATGCTGCGTCCTTGGTTTCAAATCCACCAAAGCGCGCACGGTAGAGTGTTGCAGAACCCTTCTTGACGGATTGTGTAAATGGTTCTGCAGAGGCCAAAGCCGCTCCGCCTTTTGCTTTCGCTCCATTGAGTATCTTCATCGCACCCGCATCACTGTCTGCGGCCGCAATTTGAATCACCCAAGCACCTTTAGGTGAAGCGCTTTGCTTTCCAACATTGGCTGGTTCCTCCGGTGCAGAAGCCGTTGTAATAGGATCGACTGCAGGCACGTCTTCGATCTTCGCCTTTTTCGCTTTTTTGGAAATCACTCCGGTAACATTCACACCGCCAGCGTTATTTTCAATTTCTTCAGTTAACGGAATAATAGGGCGCTTGACGGGCTTTAACGCTGCAGCGGCCAACACATTCGGTTCCGCAATCTCGGTCTCTTCAGCGGTAATTGTGAGATCGACTTC
>JBGTAU010000131.1:0-3094 GCA_041749675.1 Rhizobiaceae bacterium
ATGGGCAAATCAAAAGTCTAGATGACAGCGTCGATGTCTATGTGCCAAAATTAAAGGGCACAGTTTATGAAGGCGTCACTATCCGCAATGTGCTCAATATGGCCTCTGGCGTCAAATTTGATGAAGACTATGAGGCGTTCGGGTCTGATATAAACAAGATGGGCCGTGTGTTGGCGCTCGGTGGCTCGATGGATGATTTTGCGGCTGGTCTTGCGGAGCGCGAACGTGAGCAGGGGCAATTGCGACAATATACGTCCATCGATACGCACATTCTCGGTATGGTGCTGCGTGCGGTGACAGGCAAAGATTTGCCTATTCTGATGCAAGAAATGCTGTGGTCCAAACTGGGCGTTGAGGATGATGCCTATTATGTCACGGATGGATATGGCGTCGCCTTCGGATTGGGCGGCCTCAATATGCGCACGCGTGACTATGCGCGGTTCGGTCAGATGATGCTCAATTTTGGTGCTTATAATGGCGCGCAAATTATTCCAACCGCGTGGGCGATTGACTCCGTCGCGGCAAACGCACCGCCCGCTGCCAGTCCAGATGACAAATTTGGCTATGGCTATCAATGGTGGGTTCCGCAAAATAGCGATGATGAGTTTTTTGCGATCGGCATTTATGGGCAATATATTTATGTCAATCGGCCCGCCCGCGTAGTGATCGTCAAAACATCGGCGCATCGAGATTTCGATAATGACGGAAAGTTTGGCGCATTGGTGGAAGAAGAAACGATAGAAATGTTTCGTGGCATTGCGTCCGGTATCAGTACGTGGAAACCGAGGTCTGCCGGATAATCAAAGTTAGATTCACATATGACAAAACCGACGCGGATGAAGCGTCGGCTTTGTTCATTTAGCGTAGGCCTATTTCATGTTGTAAATGTCAATCGCAAAATACTTGGCATTGATTGCCTTATAGGTGCCGTCGGCGAGAATTTCGTCGAGCGCTTTGTTGATGGCTTCGCGTAAAACATCGTCCTCTTGGCGCACAGTAATGCCTGCGCCTTCGCCGGCATATTTGGCTTCAAGGATTGGTGCACCAACCAGCTCGCAGCATGCGCCGTCTTTGCTGTTGGCCGTCCAGTCAAGCATTGGGAACAAATCAGACACACCCAGATCAATACGGCCGCTGACCAAATCTAAATTGACTTCGTCCTGTGTTGGGTAGGATTTCAGCGTCACATCTGGAAAAGCTGCGGTTATATAGTCCGCCTGCGTGGTGCCTGCCTGCGCACCAATGGTTTTACCTTTAAGCGCATCAGCGGTCACTTCGGTGATGCCCGAACCCTTTTTGCCAACGAACGTCAAAGCTGATTTGTAGTAAGGGTTTGAGAAATCGACAAGTTTGCGGCGCTCTTCGGTGATCGACATCGATGCGATGATGGCATCATATTTCTTCGCAATCATGCCTGGGATGATGCCATCCCAATCTTGTGTCACGATTTCGCATTCAACTTTCATTTTTTCACAGAGTGCATTGGCAATATCTACATCAAAGCCAACGACCTTGCCGTCTGCGGTTAACGAGTTGAACGGAGGGTATGCGCCTTCCGTCGCGATTTTAATTTTATCGGCTGCCAATGCGCTGAGCATCGAGCCCGCCAACAGCGTTATTGCGAATAATGATGTCTTCAAGATTTTTGTCATTGCATTCCCCTTTTATGGATTGGTGTTGAAACTTAGCTGGCACAGCTATGCACGGCAAGTGCTCTTGTGCGCACGAATGTTAGCCAATAGGTCGCATGTGGAGGCGGCGCTCAAATTCTTGGTGAACTTTGTTCAAGTGACTGTTTTTAATGAATAAAATTCTGTCATGAGGCTGTTGTTTTTGAACTGTATTTTTGTTGTCAGGCAAATAGCGGATTGAAAACTTATGACACTCGCTCTCCTTGATGCTTCGGTCAATTGCAACGCGACCCAAAGATTCACCAAGGCCATTGGCGAGACTTCGCTGGGGCAATTGGGGTCCCTTGAAGTCAGGCTAACACGCAACGCTGATGAGTTGCGGCAAGCTCAGCGTTTACGCTATCAAGTGTTTTTGGAAGCGCGTGGTTTGTCAGCGTATTCTGGTACAAACGAAGTGCCATTGGATCAGGACAAGTTTGATGAATATTGCGATCATATGATCGTGCTTGATCATGCTGCAGGCAGTCGCATTATTGGAACCTATCGTTTGTTGGGCGAAGAAAAGTCTGCTTTCACTGGTGGGTTCTATAGCGCATCGTATTTCGAAACCGCTCAACTTTTGGCACGCAAACGTGACAAGCGGTTCCTCGAGCTCGGGCGTTCCTGCGTTGTCCCGGAATATCGCACCAAGCGCACTGTGGAATTGCTTTGGCAAGGTATCTGGAATTATTGCCATGCTCGACAGTATGATGTTTTGATTGGTTGCGCTTCCTTTTCCAGCCCTGTTCCATCAAATCATGCCACAGAACTTTCGTTTCTAAGCCATTATTGTCAGGCAGATGAAGACTGGTCGGTGGCTGCAAAGCCTTCGCGTTTTCACACCATGCGTCTTGCGCCCGCGAGTGCCATTGATGTGCGCCAAGCCTTCGCGCTTTTGCCACCTTTGTTAAAGGGATATCTTCGCGTGGGTGCGAAAGTGGGGGATGGGTGTGTCATTGACCCAGAGTTGGCCACCACCGTGGTGATGATTGTTCTGCCTCTGGAGGCCGTTGCCAGCCGTTATGCCCAGCATTTCGGCGCCGAGTCCCGCCGCTTGGTGGCCTAGAAATAAAATGCGAGCTGACTAATCTGACGCCAATGACGGCTTTGCAAGTGTTTGTAGGCCTGCCGGTTCCTTGCCCTCGATACGTGCCATCACCGCAATTGCCAAATCGCGACCAGCGATTCGAAAGTCCTCACCGATGGTCAATAGGTCTTTTCTAAACCACGCTAATAGCTGCGAATTACGTTTTGTAACGACGTCGATGTCGTGAGCAATTTTCAGTCCGCTGGCTTCAAGCCCAGAAACCAAAGCCAATGCGCTTAGCGGTGCGTTGCAAACGATACCATCTGGCCGTTGCTTAGCCTCGCCAGCGCGTTGTCCCAGTTGTTGAATATTTTCAACGCCCGAGCCAGTATCCAAA
>JBGTAU010000132.1:0-6324 GCA_041749675.1 Rhizobiaceae bacterium
CCATTGAGTACAAAGCGATCATTGGCATCGTATGCAGGAACGCCACCGCGCGGACGCGCGCGTTCGATGACGTCAAAGCCGGAAAGCCCCCAGCCGTACCCTAGCCAGCCTTGATAGTTAGCTCCAAGCTTGGTTCTGCGCCCGGAATCATATTCCAGCGCCAGGCTTGGCTCCAATCCCCGCATGGACGGCAACGCCAGATCAAATCCGTAACGCAAAGACCCGTCGGTACCAAAACGTGGGACGGAGGGTTCAAAAAAGTTGCCAGCGTTTTTTGTGTCACTGCCGGGCTCGCTCACACCAACGGTAGCAGCGGTAGTCGCTTGTGATGACTGCAAGGATTCCTCAATTGCCGCGCCTACAGCTGGTGCAGTCTCAATCACATCCTGATTGGGAATTACAACTTCAGCTTCAGATTGTTCAGCAATCGGCGCTGTCTGCGGAGCGGCTTCGGATAGACCAACGTCATTTGGCGCAATGCTTTCCCCAACAGGTACGGGGTCTGCCACGGTCTCTTGCGCATATATTGGCACAACGCCCATACCAAAGATCACGAAAAGCGCTGTTGCGGCGTGCCATATTCTTTTCACAAGGATCCCCATTACCTGCAGTCAAAATTGTAACAGCTTGAGCTGACGTGTACTGTTAATTGCATTGGGGTTGTAGACTAACAATGCCAGATTTATGGTTGTCCACAACAAACATTGCTATGCTAGAGTTGAATATCTTCCTTGGCTGTTTGGCAGTAAAATACCTGCTGTGATGCGCAACACATCGCTTCGCGCCTTCGTGGCTTGAATTTGGACACTAGAGCAACACATCTGATGCGTAGACCGCTGTTCAACCCAAATAGATTGCTGCAACACCGCGCCGCCGGTAGCGGTGTGTTCTGAGTTGATGTGCCGAATACTCGGCACTTGGCGCGACTCAGCGCGTTCATCGCTCGAATTGAGTCACATGCTCAATTCGTCTGCTTCGCAGACCGCTCTTCAACCCAGATGTAATGCGTGGTTACCGCTGGCGAGGTCGCGGCCTTTATCCGTAGTTTCTGGAGTGAGGCGCTGTCCGCGAAGCGGACAAATCGACTCAATGAGTTATTTTAAGCAACGATCGCCCTGAGCCATTCGAAGGGCTTGGGTCGTAGGTCCTTGTCGCCCTCAGAGTTGCGCCGATGGTGCGCGTGCGAATGCGGCCTGCATTATAGACAGTGTAATAATAAGCCGTTGCCCCGCGCGTTCACCACTCAAAACAACTCACCGGATCGTTTCGTCCGCTTTGCAGACCGCTCTTCAAACCTGCGTGACATCACCACGCGCATTGTCGGTGAACGCCCGTGTCGTGGTGCTTGTTTGTCAGACGGTTATTGGTGGTTGAATAGGTGTAGGTGTACGGCACTCCGTTGACAGTTTCGCTGATGCGATTGCCAAGAGGCCCGCTAGCGGCTTGCCGCTTAAAGGCGGTGCAGATGAGCCATAATAAGTCCAGAGCCGCGTGCCATAATAGGATTCCATTGGAGTCGCGCCCGACAGACGGCTTTGATCCGTGTAGGTCGGCCTCTGATTACATATCAACAGCCTAATATCGAGCATCGGCCCCTTAAATTGATGGTCCTTATCTCAGTATTCGCATACTCGCCCAATGTTTTCCTTCTTGCCAAACCAAACAGAAAGCTATCCATAGGGACTTGGGTCAAGAACCCTTAAAAACCGACCGGTTGGGAGGCCACGGTTTGCAATTGAGTTGGACTGAGTATCAATCAGGCATTCGTGCGCTGCACATCAGCGGCGGCGATACAGCGGCTGTTTGCGCTGAATTATGCACTATTTCTGAGCCCGAGGATTGGTTCGCCAGTGTGTTCTTTTCGGATCGCGCCATTGACGCCGTGGAGCTGGCAAATGCATTGCGCGTACGATTGCCCAGTTTGGAATGCATTGGCTGCTCGTCTGCAGGCGAGTTAACGCCGGACGGTATTCTTGACGGCGATGTGCTGGTGCTGATTTTTCCGCGCAGTAACTTTAGTGTGTCGACGTTAGTGATTGACGATCTCGCCAGTGGTGGGATGGGCGATATTGCAGCATCTGTTTCAACACTCCGTGGCCAGCATAATGTTCATATTGCGGACAGTGCGCACCTCAATACCTTTGCGCTTTGTTTTATCGACGGCATGTCGTTTGCCGAAGAAGCGGTTACGGCAGCAATTTTTTGGGGGTTGGATGACATCCCTTTGATTGGCGGATCAGCGGGCGACCATATGGAATTTCAGCGCACATTTGTGCTTGCCAATGGCACTGCATGGTCAGGGCGCGCGGTTATTGCTTTAATCAGCACCGATATCCCCTTTCAAATTTTCAAATCCGACAATTTTATTCCCTCGCCGATGAAGCTGGTGGTCACCAAATCTGATCCCGATAGGCGCACGGTCTATGAATTCAACGCAGCACCAGCGGCAGCAGAATATGCATCCGCAATAGGCATCGAGCCGGATTCATTGACCCCGCTATCATTCGCCTCGCATCCGGTGGTCGTGCGGGTTGGCGGCGAATATTTTTGCCGATCCATACAGAAGATGAATGCAGATGGATCGCTGACTTTCTTTTGTGCTATTGACGACGGCGTGGTGCTGACGATTGCGCAAGCGCGGGGCATGGTTGAGTCAACACGGGCGACTTTGGACGAGATCGACAGCGACCTCGGCGGTATCGATATGATTTTGGGCTTTGATTGCATATTACGCAAACTCGACGCCCAAAACCGCCAGGTTTTTCGTGCTATGTCGGAGCTTTACAAAAAGTATAATGTCGTTGGATTTGGGACGTATGGCGAGCAATATCAATCGATGCATTTGAACCAAACGCTGACGGGCATCGCATTCGGTAAAAACGATGCGACATTGAGGCGTGAGCATGTCGCTTGAAAGCATTCAAGACACAGGCCGGCTGAAGCGCATCAACGAGGCGCTGATTGCACGGGTTGAGCGCTCGATGGATCAACAGGGCAATGCGTTTACGCTTTTCCAAACAGCGATCAATCTTGAAAGCCGGGTGCGGGCGAAAACCGATGAATTGAAGCAAACGCTGCGGCGCTTGGAGCAATCCAACCGGGAGCTTTCTGTTGCGAAGGAGACCGCAGAGTTTGCCAATGCTTCGAAAACGCGCTTTATCGCAGCGGCTTCGCATGATGTTTTACAGCCGCTTAATGCCGCGCGGTTGTCGATATCCGCGCTTACGGAATTGCAAATGGATAGCTCCAGCAGCGATCTTGTGCGGCAAGTCGAGCGGTCGCTGGATACGATGGAAGAGTTGTTGCGAACGCTGCTTGATATTTCGCGTTTAGATGCCGGTGTCATGCTGCCTGAGTTAAGTAGCTTTTCTCTAGCCGATATTTTTGAATCCTTGGAATCCGACCTCCAGCCTGTCGCGGAAAAAGCGAAAGTTAAGCTGCGCGTTCGCAAAAACGATTTTTACGTGACGTCCGACCGCATGATGCTGCGGCGCATCCTTCAAAATATTTTGTCAAACGCGCTGCGCTATACCCGCGAAGGCGGCGTCTTAATTGGCGCACGAAAGCGCGGTGAAACGGTTCGTATCGATATTTTGGACACGGGCATTGGCATTGCGGAAGACGAATTCCAAATGGTCTTTGAAGAGTTTCATCGCGGGCCTGAAGCTGCCATGTCGCATAGTGGCGGGCTTGGACTTGGACTATCCATCGTCCAGCGCATGACACAGGCTTTGAAACATGATTTGGCGCTCAAATCGATTGTTGGCAAGGGTACGCTTTTCCAACTGACATTACCGCTTGCGGCAACGCCAAACGCAGCGCACGCTCCGCATTTGGATGCGCGCATAGACAATCCAGTCTATGGCCTTTCGAATGCCAAAGTCCTTTTGATTGAGAATGATCAAGCTGTGAAAGAGGCAATGGAATCGCTTCTGCTGCGATGGAACTGCAATGTGCGCACAGCCAGCAGTATGGGCGATGCGCTCATGCATTTATCGGGAACAGGCTGGGTGCCCGACATCATTGTCGCAGATCAACATCTCAATCGCGGGACATTGGGATCGGACACCATTCTGGAAGCGCGAAAACTACTCAATCAACCCGTTCCGGCAATTATTGTCACGGCTGATCCGAGCACGCAGATTCTCGAGTTTTCGCGCAGCAACAAGATTGAATTGATGCACAAGCCTGTGCGACCGGCGGAGCTACGCGCACTTATGGCGCATATATTGGCTTGAAAAATCGCGCAGAGCTTAACTGCGAAACAGCTCTTTCGCATCTAATTTGGAAATTTCAATCACGGCCTGCGTGCGCGAATAAACGTTGAGCTTACGCAATATTTCTGACACATGCGCTTTGATTGTCGTTTCACCGACCTTGAGTTCATAAGCAATTTGCTTATTCAAAAGCCCTTGAGTGAGCATTTGCAGAACGCGCAGCTGTTGCGGCGTCAGCAAGGCTAGTCGCGCGAGAACTGCCGACTTATTGCTGTCGCTCGTGGTTTGCAGCTCGTACCCTTGCGGCACAAAAACCAATCCATTCATGACATCAATAATAGCCGCCGATAGGTCTGACTTCTTGAAGGATTTTGGAATGAACCCTGCCACACCATAGGACAGCGCCTCGCTGATGATACGGGCTTCCTCTTGGCCGGACACAACAACGACGGGAAGGCGCGGAAATTTGGTGCGCAATTCACGAAGACCTTCGAACCCCTGCACGCCCGGCATATTCAAATCCAGCAATGCTAAGTCGAACGTCGCATTTTCATTGAGCAGCAGCAAAGCTTCGTTGATAGATCTGGCTTCGACTGCTTCAGCGCTGGGAAACGCCAAAACAATTGCGCTTTGCAGCGCCTCGCGGAAAAGCGGATGATCGTCAATAATCAAAAACTGAGCCATGCACGAGATAATACGGCAAAGCACGGATAGGGGATACCCAAAAGTATGCGATCTGCATTGTCCTTTGGTGCAGTTTTTAATGCTATTTGATAACTGAATTCATCAAGCGCTGGAATCGCGAATGACCAAATTCACCGGCGCTCGTGATTGCGCGTTTGGCTGAACGCCTTGCTCAAGCCAGTCTAACACTGCTACCGCTGTTTGCCGACCAAAATTGGAGATGTCACATCGCACGGATGATAGTTGCGGCCAAACTTGCGAGCACTCTTCAATATCATCAAAACCTACAAGTTTGAAATCAACGCCCACTTTGCGGCCCGTGCGCAAAAAACCTGACATCATGCCAAGGGCGATCAGATCATTGTAACAAATTGCGGCATCGACATGCGCAAACTCAGCTGCCAATCGCTGCGCTGTTTGCGCGCCAAATTCACGCGTTGGGCGGCCGTGCAAAATCAGTGGCTCCAACTTTGCCGTTCGCATGACACTGAGGTATCCGGATAAGCGTTCTTGCGTAATGGGCCGCTCTTCTAGTCCGCCAATGAATGCGATTTTACGCGCGCCTTCGTCGATTAAATGCTGCGCGGCCAGCGCGCTGCCAGTCGGATAATCAAAAGATGAAAACGGGAAAAGTTCAGTTCGGGAATCGACCTGACGCAAAACCTGTAGTGCTGGAATTCGAGCTTTCACCAAAGGTCCAAATGTAAACTCTTCACTTCCATAAGTGGGCGATATGACAATGGCGGAAACGCCATGCTCAATCATCGAACCAACGACCTGCGCTTGCAATGTTGGATTTTCATCCGTGTTGGCAATAACTGTTGCATAGCCGCGTTCGGAAAATGCCATTTGTGCCGAGGTCGCAAATTCCGTGAAAAATGGATTGCGTAAATCGTTGATGACGAGGCCGATCAGCCCAACGTTAGCTGTGCGCAAATTTGCGGCTGCGCGATTGTAGACATAGCCCAGCGCGACCATGGTTTCTTCAACAAGCTTGCGCGTTTCCCCTTTCACCAGCGGGCTATTTTGCAGCACCAGACTAACGGTTGATTTCGACACTCCGGCCTCATGCGCGACATCAATAATGGTAGGCCGACGGCTCATTGCGAAATTCCATGCAAAGCCAGCAGGGTCTTCATACGCTCGATTGCAAGGTCCGGCTTGGCCAGCAAATTGGCTTGGTCTGCCAGCCTAAAGACTTGCGCATAATGCGTGATATCGCGGCTCGATTGAAATCCAGCGGGCATGATAAAGTGTTTTTGCTGACCATTGAGCCATGATAAAAAAGCGATGCCCGCTTTGTAAAATCGCGTTGGGGCGGTGAATATCTCTCGACTGAGTGGGACCGTTGGGGCCAGCAATGCTCTAAATTTGATGGTGTTCCCCACAGCCAACGCTTCGAGGGCTTGACTGGCTGCGGGCG
>JBGTAU010000133.1:0-2350 GCA_041749675.1 Rhizobiaceae bacterium
TGGGCAAGACGGCAGCTATAGCCACGAGACATTTGTCAATCGAACCAATGCGGATCTTGCTAATAATCTGGGAAACTTGGCACAACGCTCGCTGTCAATGATTGCCAAGAACTGCGACGGTAAGGTGCCAACACCAAGCACATTTACGGCGGACGATGCAGCGTTGTTAGCTATGGCCGATGATGCGCTGACCAGTGCGCGCGCTGAAATGTCTGAACAATCCATACACTTGGCTTTGGGGCAGATCATTGCTGTTTCCTCGGAGGCCAACCGATATTTCGATACGCAAGCGCCTTGGACCTTGCGCAAAACGGATACAGAGCGGTTTGAGACTGTGCTCTACGTAACTGTTGAAGTCATACGTCGTATTGTTACTTTGTTGCAGCCATTTATTCCGCAGTCATGTGAAAAAATGCTGGATCTTTTGGCTGTTTCGCAGGTGCACCGCTCGTTCCAATTTGCGGGAGCTAATGGTGCGTTGATTGCTGGCACTGAACTTCCGACACCAACTGGCGTATTTCCTCGCTATGTTGAGGTGGAAAGCAAAGCCTAATGCTCGTTGATAGTCATTGCCATTTGGATTTTCCAGACTTTGCTGAAGAGCGCGATGAGATCGTTGCGCGGGCAGGGGCCGCTGGTGTCGGTTTGATGGTGACGATTTCGACGCGTATACGCAAGATCGAACAAATTAGAGCAATATCAGAGCATTACGACAATGTGTTTCATTCAGTTGGAACCCATCCGCACAATGCCGGTGAGGAAAATGGTATTGCGGCGAGTGAAATTATAACACTTGCCTCCCATTCTAAATGCGTCGCGATTGGCGAAGCTGGCTTGGACTATTTCTATGACAAGGCGCCACGCGAAGACCAAGCGCTTGGCTTAAAAGCACACATTGCCGCGGCGCGGCATACGCAACTGCCATTGGTCATTCATGCGCGTGATGCAGATTTGGACATGGAAAAAATACTTCTCGAAGAAAGCGGGAAGGGGGCATTTCCATTTTTATTGCACTGCTTTTCTTCAGGTCAGCGCTTGGCAGATGTTGGCGTTGAGCTCGGTGGGTATGTTTCATTTTCTGGAATATTGACGTTCAAGAAGTCCGACGAAATCCGTGCTATTGCGCGTACCATACCTCAAGATCGTTTATTGGTCGAAACGGATGCGCCATACCTTGCGCCGCAAACCCATCGTGGTAAACGCAATGAACCCGCATTTGTTGCGCAGACGGCAAAGGTTTTGGCGGATACAATTGGTGTCAGCAATGAAGAAATTGCGTCTTTGACGACTGGAAATTTCTTTCGATTATTTGGTAAAATACCCCAACACTTTAAGCCGAGCGAGGTTTGATTTTTGGCCATAATGCGCTTTACCATGCTTGGCTGCGGGTCATCACCTGGCGTTCCGCGCATCAATGGTGATTGGGGAAATTGCGATCCTGAAAATCCAAAAAACCGACGTTTACGGACTTCACTTTTAGTGGAGCGAATTGAAAGTCATGGTGGCAAAACTACAGTTGTGATCGACACTGGTCCGGATTTTAGAGCGCAAATGCTGGCTGGAAAAGTCGCTGCGCTTGACGGTGTTGTTTATACGCATGCGCACGCGGATCACATTCATGGCATTGACGATCTGCGAGGCTATTGGATTGGGCAGAATCGCCTGATCGATGTTTACGCCGATGCTGCGACTATGATTCGATTGCATGAGGGATTTGGCTATTGCTTCCAGCCTCCAGTTGGAAGCTCTTACCCAGCAATTGTGCGCGCTCACGAAATCGAACATTTTGTACCCTTTGAAATTGTTGGGAACGGCGGCGCGATATCGTTTGAACCTCTTATGCAAAAGCATGGCGCAATTCATTCATTGGGATTCCGCATTGGTGACTTTGCCTATTGCACTGATGTTTCTGATTTTCCGGAAACGACGATCAATCGTCTTTCAGGATTGAAAGCGTTGATCATTGATGCGCTCCAATACCGACCGCATCCGAGCCACTTGTCTTTGGACGAAGCGCTGGCATGGATCGAACGGCTTGGACCAGAGAACGCTTATCTTACGCACATGCATACGCCGTTGGATTATGAAACACTGTGCCGAGATTTACTTGATGCGATTAGACCAGGATTTGATGGGCTTACACTGACAATGGTAGTGTGAGCATGGCTTTGGGAATGTTGAGCAATTTCTGGAAATCGGCATATAGCTCAATGAAGGAATGTTCCATAATCCATCTTATGCGATTTGCATGCATATGAAAGTATGCGCGGCAAACAACACTGTTCTCTAGGACAAAACATGACACCATCCCGCGATATATCTCGACTGCTTGAAATCATGAAAGCACTGC
>JBGTAU010000134.1:0-3338 GCA_041749675.1 Rhizobiaceae bacterium
GAAATAGTTTCATGACAAATTCCTTTGTGCGCGATTTCTTTTAAACGTTGGACCAGCCGCCATCGATGATGTGCGCTGTACCGGTGGTGTAGCTTGATTCATCAGATGCCAGATAGACCACCAGCGCGGCGATTTCTTCTGGGTTGCCAATGCGGCCAATGGGCTGGCGGGCGACAAAGGCGGCGCGAGCGGCAGTATAATCGCCGGTGGCATGGAGGCGTTGTTCGAGCGATGGGCTTTCAACTGTGCCGGGGCAAATGGCGTTGCAGCGAATGCCTTTGGTGATGAAATCAGCCGCGATGGATTTAGTGAGGCCGATGACGCCGGCTTTTGTCGCACCATAGACAAAGCGATTGGGTGCGCCAACGACGGAAGACGCAACTGAGGCCATGTTGATGATCGAGCCGCCGCCATTGGCAATCATGCCAGGCAGGAAGGATTTGCACATGCGGTACATGGCCGTCATGTTCAGGTCCATGGAGAAGGCCCATTGGTCTTCATCGCAATCAAGTATCGTTCCGGCGGCGACGAACCCTGCGCAATTGAATAGGGCATTGATGGGCCCTGCAGCTTCTACAGCTGCGGCGATGCTGGCGGGATCGCGCACATTGAGGACGCGCGTTTCGATGTTGTCAGGTGTCAGCGTGGCAAGGGTGGCTTCGTTAACATCCGTGGCGATGACATGCGCACCTTCTTTTGCCATCATCAAGGCAGAGGCGCGGCCAATGCCTTGACCTGCTGCCGTGATCAATACGCGTTTGCCACTCAATCGTCCCATTTCAGTCTCCCATTTTAGTCTTTTTAGCCGTCGCTCTCGCCAAGGTGGATTGAGAATAATTTGAAATCAATCCCAATTCTTAATTCAATCGATATGAACGATGAAATGCGCCTTTGCAGGGCTAGACATGTTTGCATGAGATGGGCATTACAAGATTAAAGTGAGCAAGGCTATTGGGATTTGCATGGCCTTAAAATGTTCGATGAGGGAGTGTTTTCATGAAAAAAGTTTTCCCCAATGCCAGCGCGGCGCTTGATGGGTTGCTGTTTGACGGTATGTTTATTGCCGCTGGTGGATTTGGCCTGTGCGGCATTCCAGAGTTGCTGATTGCAGCCATTCGCGATGCAGGAACCAAGGGGCTGACGATTGCTTCCAACAATTCCGGCGTTGATGGCTTTGGGCTTGGCCAGCTTTTGGAAACGCGGCAGGTGAAGAAAATGCTGTCGTCTTATGTCGGTGAGAATGCTGAATTCATGCGGCAATATTTGTCCGGCGAGTTGGAGCTCGAGTTCAATCCGCAAGGCACATTGGCCGAGCGGATGCGGGCAGGCGGCGCGGGCATTCCGGGTTTTTATACCAAGACCGGTGTCGGCACGGTGATCGCCGAGGGCAAAGAAGTGAAAAACTTTGACGGTCAAGACTATATTTTGGAACGCGGCATCGTGGCGGACCTCTCGATTGTGAAGGCTTGGAAGGCTGATCCATCGGGCAATCTGGTGTTCCGCAAAACGGCGCGCAATTTCAATCCGCCAGCTGCGACTTGCGGCAAAGTTTGTGTGGCTGAGGTGGAAGAGATTGTGCCAATGGGTTCGCTTGATCCAGACAGCATTCATGTTCCCGGAATTTACGTGACGCGGCTGGTGCAAGGTAACCACGAAAAGCGCATTGAACAACGAACCGTTCGCAAGAAGGAGGCCGCATAATGGCTGGGGAAATCAAAGGTTGGGACCGCAACCAAATGGCGGCGCGGGCGGCGCAGGAATTGCAAGACGGCTGGTACGTCAATTTAGGCATCGGCATTCCAACGCTGGTGGCAAACTATATTCCGGCAGGCATTGAAGTGACGCTGCAATCGGAAAATGGCATGCTCGGCATGGGACCGTTTCCGTTTGAAGGCGAGGAAGACGCGGACCTGATCAATGCGGGCAAGCAGACCATTACCGAATTACCACAAACAGCGTTTTTCGATTCGGCGCAATCGTTTGCCATGATCCGTGGCGGCAAGATTGCGATGGCGATTTTGGGCGCGATGGAAGTGGCGGAAAATGGTGACCTTGCCAACTGGATGATCCCTGGCAAGCTCGTTAAAGGCATGGGCGGGGCAATGGATTTGGTCGCTGGCGTCGGCCGCGTGGTGGTGGTTATGGATCACACATCTAAGCACGGCGAGAGCAAAGTTCTCAAAGCCTGCACGCTGCCTCTGACGGGTAAGGCTGTCGTCAACCGGATCATTTCAAATCTTGGCGTTTTGGATGTTGTTCCCGGCGGATTGAAGATTGTTGAATGTGCAGACGGTGTAACCGAGGCGGAATTACGTGCTGCCACTGAAGCGACGATAATCGCTTAATTATACCGCGGTTTGCTCTGGTCCGTTTATTGACTTTTGAAGCGCTGTAGAGTGCATGGATAAGTGTGCCGTAACTTGGCGTTGACGCAGAACATTTGACTTGATTGCGCAGGCATTTTGGATGCAGAATTTGGGTTGTCGCGTTTTATCATGAACCCGAGGAGCCGCCATGCGATTTGTTGCTCTAGCCTTGGTCTTGTTGAGTGTTAGCATCATCTCTGCGCACGCCGATTCCATTGATGGGGATTGGTGCAATGAGGTGGATGGCAAACATTTGCGCATCGAAGGGCCATCAATTTCATTTGAAACGGGTGTGACATTGCAAGGCGATTATGGTCGCCACAGCTTTTCCTACGTTGAGCCGGGAACTGGCAAGGTTGTGGACTTTGTGATGCGCTCTGAGAGCCAAATGCGCCGTGTGCGGGCGCTTAATGCGATGCCAGAACACGAGGATCTATGGCGGCGCTGTGAGACGATCAGCTAAAATGTGTTTCAAATTGGAACAATTGTCTTAACCGATGATTGGCTTTGCGGGCGCAAGGTAACGCCCTGTTCCCTTCGTTTGTGTCTTCTCATAGGGTCTCGCACCACATCTAGTCGTGAACGAATGCCAAACGAATCAATAAAGCTGATTCGTCGCCGATTCGTTCTTGGTTTGAGCTGAGTGTTAATCAAAGTCGGCGCTTAAGCGTGATAACGCATTCATTTTCTGAAAACTTTTGTTACTAAAACATTAAATGTTTCAATATGTTATTAGATTATTCTAATGTTTCAGTCTCAAAGGTTAACAACAGGCTGCGTTTTCTAGGATTTAAGCGAGCCATGCTGCACTTGATTAGTAGTGGCAAACCTCACACGCACAACATCTAGCCGTGAACGAATGCCAAACGAATCAAAAAGTCTGATTCGTTGCTGAGTCGTTCCGTCCCCGTTCCAATGGTTAACTTGCCTTCCAAAATGAGTGCTTTATGTAGGCTCGGAAGCAGTGGAGTT
>JBGTAU010000135.1:0-3510 GCA_041749675.1 Rhizobiaceae bacterium
GATTACATTCGGCGCACGGAGATAAAATCATGAGCCGCGTTGCAGTGGTCACAGGCGCAGGGCGCGGCATCGGCGCTGGCATCGCCGCACAACTGGAAACCTTAGGCTTTACCGTTGTCAAGTTGGACCGCACCGTGCCCAGCGGACAGAATGCGCATCAGTTTGATCTTGCTGCCGTTGCGACCCACGAAACGCTGGTTGCGGATATTATGAAACGCTATGGACACATCGATTGTCTGGTCAACAATGCTGGTATCGCCTCCCCCAAACGCGGCGATTTTTTAGAGCTGACGCCTGAAACCTTTGACACGGTGATCGACGTCAATTTGCGTGGAACCGTATTTTTCTCGCAAGCTGTTGCCAGAGCGATGCTCGCATCAAGATCCGACCAACGGCGTTCGATCCAGTTCATCACCTCAGCTTCGGCGGTCATGGCCTCGCCAGAGCGACTGGACTACTGTATGTCAAAATCCGCACTTTCCATGTTTGCCAAGGGTTTGGCTTTGAGGCTTGCAAATGAAGGTATCGATGTTTTTGAAATACGGCCCGGCATCATTCAAACAGATATGACCGCGGGCGTCGCCGCCAAATATGACGAATTGATTGCCAATGGATTGGTGCCTGAAAACCGCTGGGGCGTGCCTCAAGACATCGGCAAAATATGCGCAACGCTGGCAAGCGGCGCATTGCCGTTTGCCACAGGGTCCATCATCGAAGCAGGCGGCGGCTTGCACATACCGAAACTGTGAGGCGGCAAAATGGCTTATGATTATGTGATCATCGGAGGCGGTTCAGCAGGATGCGTTTTAGCCGCGCGCCTTAGCGAAAATCCAGACCTCAAAGTCTTGCTGCTAGAGGCCGGTGGCACTGACCGTCACCCACTCTATCACATGCCAGCGGGCTTTGCGAAAATGACCAAAGGCATTGGTTCATGGGGCTGGTACACAGTGCCGCAAAAGCACATGAACAACATGGTCATCCGCTATACGCAGGCAAAGGTCATTGGCGGCGGATCGTCAATAAACGCGCAACTTTACACGCGCGGCAATGCGCTTGACTATGACGAATGGCGGCAAATGGGCTGCGAGGGTTGGGCCTATAAAGACGTCTTGCCATACTTCAAAAAAGCCGAAGACAACGACACCTTCGACAATGAGTTCCATGCCAAAGGCGGGCCACTCGGCGTTTCACAACCAGTCGCGCCACTGCCGATTTGTGAAGCATGGTTCAAAGCCGCCGCCGAAATCGGCATTCCGCGCAATCATGATTTCACCGGCGCTGCGCAAGACGGGGTTGGCTATTATCAACTCACCCAGCGCAACGCGCGGCGCTCGTCCGTTGCCATGGCCTATCTTGCGCCCGCGAAGGCTCGAGAGAATCTGACAGTGAAAACGGGCGCACAGGTCAAGCGAATCATCATTGAAAAGGGCAGGGCCATCGGCGCGGAGATGCTGGACGGGGTAAAATACCACGCAGATCTCGAAGTCATCTTGTGCGCAGGTGCTATCGGTTCGCCGCGCATGCTGATGCTGTCCGGCATCGGTCCAGCCGCGCATCTGCAGTCTCTCGGCCTCGCTGTAGCCTTGGATCAGCCACAGGTCGGAAGCAATTTGCAAGACCATTTGGACCTGTTTGTCATTGCCGAATGTAGCGGTGATCATACCTATGATAAATACGCGAAACCGTTCTGGTCTGCCGTTGCAGGCCTACAATATTTGTTCACGCGCAAAGGCCCCGTCGCCTCAAGTCTGTTTGAGACCGGGGGCTTTTGGTACGCCGATGAAAACGCGCGCTCGCCTGATATTCAGTTTCATCTCGGACTAGGATCAGGCATTGAAGCGGGTGTTGCTGCCATGCCGCACGGCGGCGTGACGCTGAATTCCGCCTATTTGCGCCCGCGCTCGCGCGGAACTGTGCGCCTTGCAAGTGCAGATCCAATGGCTGCGCCGTTGATTGATCCAAACTATTGGGCCGATCCCTATGATCGCGAAATGTCGATACGGGGCCTAAAATTAGCCCGCGAAATGATGCGCCAGAATGCTTTGAAACCGTATGTTTTGGCCGAGCGGCTGCCCGGCCCAGACATTCAAACAGATCAAGACTATTTCAACTATGCCTGCGCGAACGCGAAAACTGATCATCACCCAGTCGGTACTTGCCGGATGGGCAGTGACCCTGAAGCGGTCGTTTCTCCTCAGTTGAAGGTCAATGGCATTGAAGGCCTGCGGATAGCGGATGCTTCAATTATGCCCACGATTGTTTCGTCTAATACCAATGCGCCA
This sequence comes from Rhizobiaceae bacterium, assembly GCA_041749675.1. Classification (GTDB taxonomy): domain Bacteria; phylum Pseudomonadota; class Alphaproteobacteria; order Rhizobiales; family Rhizobiaceae; genus JANMEX01. The sequence continues at coordinate 2,283 of JBGTAU010000135.1, forward strand.
ACCATTATGATCGCAGAAAAAGCTGCTGACATGATCTTGAATCCATAAGGGGCCGCCATGATCCGACATATTGTACTTGTGAAATTCAAAGAGACTGTTTCCGATTCAATTATTTCATCGATCTTTTCAGATTTGGCGGCAATCAAGCAAAAACTGACTGGTGTTTTGTCGATAACATCGGGAAAAAGTGAAAGTCCCGAAAAAATCGAACGGGGCTATCTGCATGGATTTATTATTGATTTTGTGGATTGGCAAGCGCTTCAATCCTATCAAGATCATCCAGACCACAAGGCAGTCGGCGCAAGATTGGTCGAAAATGCTATCGGTGGAATCGATGGCATTTTGGTGTTCGATTTGGCGGTCGAGGTTTGATAAAATGCGGTTATTGCTCCCAACTGATAGCGGAACCATTGAGCCCTATACACTAATGGGCGAGCCGTTGATTGCCCGCGCCCCCAAGGTTCAATTCACGCGCACCGCCTTCGCCGCCGCGCATGTTGTGTCTGATCCGCTGAAAGCGCGCAGCCCTTGGGATGGGCGACCAGCCGTCGATTGGGATGCGACACTTGGGTTTCGCATGACCCTTTGGGATCAAGGACTAGGGCTAGCCGAGGCGATGGACACCGCGCAACGCGGTATGGGCGTGGACTGGGCTACTGCCAAAGAACTGATCGAGCGCACGATGAAAGCGGCTCTTGTCCATCCGCTTAACCCGCGTGTCGCCTGCGGCGCCGGAACCGATCATGTTGCACTCGAAGCCATGCGCGATGCGGATGCAATTATAGCTGCATACGAAACCCAAATGGCCGCCATTGAACAAGCAGGGGGCCAAGTTATTCTGATGGCCTCGCGCGCGTTCACCGCGATTGGGGCAAACGCAGCGGTCTATCAAAAGGTCTATCGCCGCTTAATCGATCAAGCCAAAGATCCGATCATCTTGCATTGGCTCGGTGAAATGTTTGATCCAGCCTTAACCGGCTATTGGGGATCAAGCGATGTATCGGTGGCCACAGATTTCGTCTTACAATTGATCGCGGAAAACGCCTCGAAAGTAGACGGCATAAAAATTTCGTTGCTGGATGAGGCCCATGAACTCAGTTTCCGCGAAAGACTGCCCAAAAATGTTCGGCTCTACACCGGAGATGATTTCAACTACGCGCCGTTAATCGAAGGCGACGGACAGAATTTTTCGCACGCACTGCTCGGTATTTTCGCAGCCATTGCGCCC
>JBGTAU010000136.1:0-13838 GCA_041749675.1 Rhizobiaceae bacterium
CAACCATGTAGTCGTTGCCGTCACCACCATATAGGTCGTCGTAAAAATCTCCGCCGTACAGATAGTTGTCACTTGCGTTACCGAAAATGCGATCGTACCCAGCACCACCGACGACGCCTTCTATGCCAACATAGGTATCGCCAACTGCAGCGGTTCCGGTGTTCAGGCTAGAGTTTGCAAGATTTATAACAAGATTGCCATAATTGGCATCATCGTACCGAGCAAAATCAAGGCCTGCGCCCCCGATGTGTTGATCTGCACCCGTGCCGCCATACAGTTGGTCGTTGCCATCGCCGCCATCTAGTATGTCGTTGCCGCCGCCGCCATTCAGTGAGTTTTCACCACTGTTGCCGATGATCGTGTTGTTTAGGGTGTTACCGGTGCCGTTGATCGATGCTGTACCTGTCAGTGTCAAGCGCTCAACATTGACGCTCAGCGTGAAAGTACCTGTTGTACCGGTGAAATAAACCAAATCGTCGCCGCCAGTTGCCAAAGTAGCGTTTGTTTCAGTGATTGTATCCGTGGTTACATCTGCATAGTAAATGTCGTTGCCGTCGCCGCCAATCATGGTGTCGTTACCGGCGCCGCCGTCTAATATGTCATTGCCAGCTAGTCCTGATAGAATGTTCGCACCACTGTTGCCCGTCAGCGTATTGTTGAGTGTGTTGCCAGTACCATTGGTGTCAGACGTGCCAAGAAGCGATAGGCGTTCGATGTTTGCGCCGATGGTAAAGGTCCCTGATGTACCAGAGAAGTATACCAAGTCATTTCCACCGGTTGCCAGAACGGCATTGGTTTCTGAAACAACATCGCTGAAACTATCGACGTAATAAGTGTCGCTGCCATCTCCACCATTCATGGTGTCATTGCCAGCGCCGCCATCAATGATGTTGGCTGCGGCATTGCCGATGATAGTGTTGTTCAAGGTGTTGCCTGTGCCATTGATGGCCGAAGTGCCAAGCAAGGTCAGTCGTTCAATGTTGGTGCCGAGAGTAAATGTACCACTTGTGCCAGAGAAGTTAACGAGGTCATTGCCGCCCGAGGCCAAAACAGCATTGGTTTCAGACACAGAGTCACTAAAGCTGTCGACATAATAAGTGTCTGAGCCATCGCCGCCGTCCATTATATCCGCGCCCGCTCCACCATCGATGATATTTGCGGCGGCATTGCCAATAATAGTATTGTTCAGTGCATTACCGGTGCCGTTGACAGCCGATGCACCCAGCAGAGTTAGTCGCTCAACGTTGGAACCAAGCGTGTAAGTACCTGTTGTTCCTGAGAAGTTGACCAGATCATCCCCGCCAGTCGCCAACACAGCGTTGGTTTCCGTAACTGTGTCACTGAAACTGTCAACGAAATAAGTGTCGCTGCCATCGCCGCCATTCATCGTGTCGTTGCCTGCTCCTCCATCAATGATGTTGGCTGCGGCGTTGCCGATGATCGTGTTGTTTAATGAATTGCCTGTACCGTTGATTGAGGCCAACCCTAACAAAGATAGACGCTCAATGTTGGCACCTAGCGTGTAAGTGCCTGTCGTTCCTGAGAAGTTTACCAGATCATCGCCGCCAGTGGCCAAGACTGCGTTGGTTTCGGTAACTGTGTCGCTGAAATTATCAACGAAATATGTGTCGCTGCCATCGCCGCCATTCAAGGTGTCATTGCCTGCTCCGCCATCAATGACGTTGGCAGCAGCATTGCCGATGATGGTGTTGTTCAAGGCATTACCTGTGCCATTAATGGCCGAAGTGCCAAGCAAAGTCAGTCGTTCAATGTTGGTGCCGAGAGTAAAAGTACCACTGGTGCCAGAGAAGTTAACGAGATCATCGCCGCCGGAGGCCAAAACAGCATTGGTTTCAGACACAGAGTCACTAAAACTATCGACGTAATAAGTGTCTGAGCCGTCGCCGCCGTTCATAGCGTCACTGCCCGCGCCGCCGTCAATGCTGTCGTTACCACCTGACCCAAACAAGTAGTTATTGGATGCATTGCCAATGATCGTATCATTGCCTGCGCCGCCAACCAGACCTTCAATGCCGATATAGGTATCGCCGACGGCTGCAGCGCCAACGTTGAGCGCGGAATTGTCTAATCGAAGTGTGAGGTTGCCATAATCGGCATCGTCATAGTGTGCGAAATCTAAGTCCGCACCACCGATGAGCTGGTCAGCTCCATTGCCGCCCCATAGATGATCGTTGCCATTGCCACCGTCGATGATATCAGCGCCATCTTTTCCGTACAGCATATCATCGCCGTCATTGCCGTAAATGGTGTCGCTTAAATTGCCGCCTGTCCATGTATCGGCAAGTGGTGTGCCATTGAAAACATTTGGATTGAAAATCGTGCTGCGAATAGTGTTTATGGAACCGTCGCCGGTATCCAATGACATCCAAGCGACTTGAAAGTTTCCGTTCGGCAACGCTGTCAGTACTGGTGTGAACTGATAATCTGCAGCTGTCGTGTTGATAATGAAATCATTGCCAGCAGGCGTTCCATCAAGATTGTATAAACGCGCACGAATGCAGCCATCTGAGCCGTCGCCTGCGTCAGTTGATGCCCATGCGACAACAAAGCGACCGTCTGCCAATGCAGTGATTGCAGCATCGGATTGCGCACCGAATGTTGTTGTGTTGACAATGAAATCTGCTCCGGAGGCTACTCCATTGGCAGAAAAAATACGGGCGCGTATGCATGAAAGATCGCCATCGTCGCTGTCGTAGGATTGCCAAGTGAAAACCATGCGCCCATCGGCAAGGACTACCACTGCGGGATTGGTTTGATCACTTGTTGTCGTTGAATTGACAATAAAATCAGTGCCTGCAGCCGTGCCATTGGCGTTGAAAATACGGGCACGAATTGCGCCCATGGAACCATCGCCTGCATCGCTGGACATCCAAGTCATAACAAAGCGGCCAGCCGACAATGCAGACACGTTGGCTGCAGATTGTATTCCCGTTACTGTTGAGTTTGCGACGAAGTCTGCGGCAATTGGTGTGCCGTCAGCATTGAACAGTCGTGCGTAAATTTCATCGCCCGGACCATCTTCATCGCCATAGTGATCCCAAGTCAGCAGAAATCGCCCATCGGTCAACCCTGTGACAGTCGGTGCATATTGCTGACCAGTTACTGTTGTGTTTGAAACAAAATCTGAGGCGATAGGTGTGCCCGTGTCGGTGAAAATGCGTGTACGAATACAGCCCATTGAGGTATCGGCGGTATCGTCAGATTCCCATGAAAATACAATGTTGCCATTTGCTAACATCGCAACGGCGGGGTTGCTATGTGCTGCGGTTTCTATTGAGTTGACAATAAAGTCAGCACCCGTTGGCGTGCCGTCTGCGTTGAAAATACGGGCGCGGATGCATGTTGACAGGCCATCTCCCATGTCAAACGAGCGCCAAGTCATAACCACGCGGCCGTCTGCCAACGTCGTGATGGCGGGCTCGACTTGAAAGTCTGTTGTTGACGAGTTGACGATGAAATCCGGCAAAGTCTGCAATATAGGCATAATGATCCCCGCTCGACCGTTCTTTAATGCGGTCATGAATGAAGGGATTGTAACGCCTGAAAGTGTTAATCGGCTTAAGCAAAAGCCTAAACGGTTGGTAAAGTTCGCCGAGTAATTTTATCTATTGGCTGCCAAAAATCGCCTTCAAAGCCAATCGGGCAATGAATCCAAAGCAATCAGATCTTCGTAGGTCGTGCGGGGGCGCACGATGTGAAACTGGTCGCCATTGACCAACACCTCGGGCACCAAAAGCCTTGTGTTATACGTGCCTGCCTGCACTGCACCGTATGCGCCAGCGCTGCCCACTGAGAGCAAATCTCCTTGCTGTGGCATCGGCATTTCGCGCTCTTGTGCAAGATAGTCGCCAGTTTCGCAAACTGGGCCCACAATGTCAGCGGTTATCCGCGGTGCATTGACTGCCGCATCTTTAACCGGGCGAATGTCGTGGTAGGCATCATACAGAGTTGGACGAATGAGGTCATTCATCGCCGCATCGACGATCACGAAATTCTTATGATCCCCGCCTTTGACGTAAAGAACAGACGTGACTAAAATTCCAGCATTGCCCAGGATGAGACGACCTGGCTCGACCAACACTTTCATGCCAAGGCCAGACGTATGCTTGCGTACAATTGCGCCGTAGGCTTCTGGCAAGGGCGGTGGATCATTGTCCATGCGGTAGGGAATGCCAAGGCCGCCACCCAGATCGATGTGGGTGATAGCGTGGCCATCATTGCGCAATGTGGTGGCCAGATCTGCAAGTAATTTGATGGCTTCATCAAATGGTTCGAGATCGATGATCTGGCTGCCGATATGCATGTCGATGCCGACAGCTTTGAGGCCCGGCAATTCAGCAGCACGCGCATATGCGGCGCGGGCATCTTCATAGGGAATGCCAAACTTGTTTTCTTTTTTCCCAGTGGAGATTTTTTTATGCGTCCGCGCATCGACATCTGGATTGATGCGGATGGAAACTGGGGCAATTTTTCCTGCCACAACTGCGCGTGACGATAGCATCTCCAGCTCGGGGCGCGATTCAACGTTGAAACAATGTATGCCTGCGGCGAGTGCGAAGTCCATTTCACGCGGCGTTTTACCAACACCGGAAAAGACAATTTTAGAGGCCGGAATACCGGCGGCCAACGCACGGCGCAATTCGCCTTCGGAGACGACATCCGCGCCAGCGCCGAGCTTTGCCAGGGTTTTTAAGACCGCCTGATTGGAGTTGGCCTTCATCGCATAGCAAACCAGCGCGTCGGTTCCCGCTAAACCTTCAGAAAATACGCGAAAATGACGCGTGAGTGTGGCTGTTGAGTAGCAGTAAAACGGCGTGCCGACTTTTGCGGCGATGTCCACAACAGACACGTCTTCGGCATGCAAAACGCCATCACGATATTCAAAATGATTCACTTGTATGGTTCCAGACGCTTACTGAATAAGGCGATCAAGCACGAAGGGCTTGTCTTCCACGGGGGCTACTTTTTCCGCCGCCGGTGGATTGGCCGCTGCAGAAGGCGCATCCAACGAGCCGCGCCGGCCGCAAGCGCTGAGTATTGTTAGCAAGCCGATAGTAATGATGAGTGAGACGAGCGTTCGTGTCATAATTTATCCGGTCAATCATTTTTGAAAAGTTGTTCTAGTCGAAAAACGTTTTGAAAGCCATCTCATTTGATTTGCTACATTGAAAGAGATTGCAAACCCAAATGCTTTTCCATGGCAGTGAAGTCGCGGTCGTTATGGAGCAACGGAAAATTGTTTTCGATGCACCACGTGGCAACCAACAAATCGATCGTTCCTCGAATCGTGACACCAATTGAGCGCAGGGTTCGGTAGTTCGCAGCTGCCTTTACTGCAATTTCAGTTCCGCCGATTATGGGTATTTCAAATTCTAAAAGCTGCAGCTCTATATTTCGGGCGAGTTGTTCCGTTGGAATGCCACGCAGTATTTCAGCTAATACTAAATCTGGAATGAGTATTTTAGCTTGTCCTAGTTCTCGGTCTAAAATTATTGCTGGTGGCGATTGCGTGCCTCGCAAGTAGTCGATCCAAACACTTGAGTCGGCGACAAACATCAGTCTTTTCGCCAAGATTCAAGATCGCCCTGCCAGTCCACTTTGCCTTTATATGCTCTGATGCCTAATTGTCGCTTAATTGCCAATTGTGCCAAAAGTGCTTTCTCAACAGTCTCGCGTTTAGTGCGGGTGCCCATTGCCAGCATTGCTTCATTCATAAGATTATCGTCAATCTCGATATTGGTTCGCACAATGCACCTTTATGTGTACGTTTACAAAAATTATACACATAACGACACTTTAGTAAAGCATCTTACTGTTTAAGCTTTGGCAATCCGCTTTTTCCAGTAGCTTATTTGCTTTTTCACTTGGCTTGGCGCTGTGCCGCCAAATGAGGTGCGGCTGCGTGTGGATTTTTCGACGCCGAGCACTGTGTAAACATCATCAGTGATGCCAGCATGGATGGCTTGATAATCCGCCAGCGCGATTTTCTCGAGCGCAACGCCTTTGCTTTCGGCGAGGGCTACGGCGCGGCCGGTGACATGATGAGCTTCGCGAAAAGGAATGCCGACGACACGCACGAGCCAGTCGGCAAGGTCGGTAGCGGTGGAATACCCAGAACCTGCCGCTTTTTTCATTGTCGCAGTTTTGATGTCCATGTCGGCAATCATGCCGGTCATCGCAGCTAAGCCGAGATCAAGACTTTCAGCGGCATCAAAAGTGGCTTCTTTGTCTTCCTGCATGTCTTTGGAATAGGCCAATGGCAGGCCTTTCATCACCGTCAGCAGTCCAATCAAATGACCATTGATGCGGCCTGTTTTGGCGCGGACCAATTCTGCTGCATCTGGGTTTTTCTTCTGTGGCATGATGGATGAGCCAGTCGAAAAGCTATCAGATAGACGGATGAAGCCGAACTGCGGCGTGGACCACAGGACTATTTCTTCGGCAAAGCGGGACAAATGCGTGGCGGTAATGGAGCTTGCGGACAAAAACTCGAGTGCAAAGTCGCGATCCGATACGGTGTCAATCGAATTGCGGGTCGGCTCGCGAAAGCCAAGTGATTTCGCTGTCATATGACGGTCAATTGGAAAACCAGTTCCAGCCAAAGCCGCCGCACCCAGCGGGCATTCATTCATGCGCTCCCGCGCGTCTTTGAAGCGCGAAAGATCACGCGCAAACATTTCGACATAGGCCATTAAATGATGGCCAAACGTGACGGGCTGCGCGGATTGCAAATGCGTGAACCCTGGCATAACCGAGGCAGCATGGTGATCCGCTTTTGCCAGCAGTGTCTCGATGAGCAATTTCAACGAGGCAACTGTCATCTCACACCGCGCGCGTACCCACATGCGAAAATCCAGTGCTACTTGGTCGTTGCGCGAACGGGCGGTATGCAGCCGGCCAGCAGCAGGGCCGATCAAGTCCGCCAATCGTGCTTCAACGTTCATGTGAATGTCTTCACGATCGCGGCGAAACTCGAAGGTTCCGCTTTCGATTTCCTTCAACACTGCGTGAAGACCGGCTTCAATTTCACTTTGGTCTTTGGCGTTAATGATGCCTTGGCTTACAAGCATGCGGGAATGAGCAATGGAGCCAGATATATCTTGCGCGTAAAGTTTACGATCAAAGCCGATCGAAGCGTTGATTTCTTCCATGATGGCGGCTGGGCCAGCGGCAAAGCGTCCGCCCCACATTTCGGTGCTGGTTTTCTTGTCCGACATGCCTGATAATCCGAATAGGAGTTCTAATTTGAGTGCGCTTAAATCATCCTTCGTCAAACCGTTGGCATTTTTAGGACTGGCCCTTGCGCTTGGCGTGATCGCTGGAATTGTGGCGGTATACGTGAAAGGGCAGCCGTCTGTCCATGCACCTGATGTGGTTGCTCGAAATGATGTGAATCCGAACGATGCGCGTTGCAAAATCTCTGATGCAAACAAGCAAGCTTTGAATGCTGCCGCCACAGGCGACGTCGCCGCGATGATACCGTCCTCTGCGCCCTATGATCTGTCCCTGTTGGCATTTAACGGCCCTGATGGCGCGCCCATGACAACGGCTGACTTCAAAGGGCGCACGGTATTAATGAACTTCTGGGCAACGTGGTGCGTGCCGTGCCGTGAAGAAATGCCGGCGCTGAATGCGTTGCAAGCCAAATCTGGTGGGAATACTTTCGAGGTGTTGGCTATTAATGTTGATAATGGTGACCCTACCAAGCGCAAAGCATTTTTGGAAAAAGAGAAGATTGATGCGCTTAAAGACTATCACGAGCCGACATTGGCTCTTTTTAATGACTTGAAGCGCCGCGGATTGGCTTTTGGCCTGCCCGTGACATTGCTTATTGGCGCGGATGGGTGTTTGCTATCAGCTATGAACGGCCCTGCAAACTGGTCCGGCGCTGACGCACAAACGCTTGTCGTTGCGGCCCAAGGAATTAAGTCACAATGAACTATGAAGACCTGCAACGATTGGCATTGCACCTTCCTGAAGCCGAGGAAAAGTCGCATTCTGAAAAACCGGACTTTCGAGTGCGCGATAAAATATTTGCGTCGCTGAAAAGCGAGCGCTTTGCGGTTTTGAAGTTGAAGCCCGAAGAGCAAGCAGTTGTTGTTGGCGCCGAGCCGGATGTTTTCAGCGCGTCAGCGGGCAGCTGGGGCAAGCAAGGGTGGACCGAAGTGTTCCTGCCTGATGCGCAAGAAGAATCTCTGAAGGCGGCGCTGCGCTTGGCTTGGAAAAATGTTGCGCCGAAGCTTTTGTATAAGCAGCTGGATTGAACGCGCGAACGCTTAGAGGCCTTGTGCCATCCGTTTGCGTTCATCTTTTCCGCGGCGCACATAAAGCGTTTTCAAAACACGAGCAACGACATCACCGGATTTGTCTTTGATTTCGACGGGCCACTGCGGCAAATACCGGTCTCCGGAATTTAAGGTGTTGCTTCGCACTTCTTCGAGCACGGCGTCTGTTACCAAAAAATGTGCTGTTAAAGTGCCTTTGCCGGGTTTCAAATACTCGATGGATGCTGCCTTATCCCAAACAACATAATCACGGCCAAGAATGTGCATCAGCATAATCATAAAAAACGGGTCAGTCATAGAAAACATCGCACCGCCGAAATGTACGCCAACGTAGTTCAAGTTGAATCTGCGATTGCGCAATTCGACACGCACTTCGCGAAAGTCGGCAGCAATATATGCGACCTTGATACCGCTGAATAAAAACGGTGGCCAAATGTTCATTCCAAGTCGAAGCGTATTGGCTTTCATGTTTACCTCGTTGGCACTGGATGCTCACCGCGATAGTCGTAGAAGCCACGACCTGATTTGCGGCCGAGCCAACCGGCTTCAACATATTTCACCAACAGCGGGCAAGGGCGATATTTTGAGTCTGATAGGCCGTCATGCAGCACCTGCATGATCGACAGACACGTATCGAGACCAATAAAATCTGCCAGTTGCAATGGGCCCATTGGATGGTTGGCGCCAAGGCGCATGGCCGTATCAATCGCTTCTACTGAGCCGACGCCTTCATACAATGTGTAAATGGCTTCGTTGATCATCGGCAACAGGATTCTGTTGACGATGAAGGCTGGGAAGTCTTCGGCGACCGTGATGGTCTTGTCGAGGCCGTTGACGAATGTTTTGGCAAAATTGAAGGTCGAATCGTCCGTTGCAATGCCGCGCACCAGTTCGACCAATTTCATGACCGGGACCGGGTTCATAAAATGAATGCCGATGAACTTTTCAGGGCGGTCTGTGGAAGCGGCGAGACGTGTGATAGAGATTGAAGACGTGTTGGTCGCCAACATAGCGTCTGGACGCAGAATGGGTGAAAGGCTGGCAAAAATCTTCTTTTTGATCGCCTCATCCTCGGTCGCCGCTTCAATTACTATATCGCAGGCCGACAAATCAGTCATTGCAGTGGCGGGTTTGACGTGGCCAAGCGCTTTGGTGCGCACATCTTCCGATATTTTTCCCGAGGAGACTTGGCGGGTTAAGTTTGAGCCAATAGCTCCAATGCCCTTTTCGATCCGTTCGGCAGACATGTCGTGGAGAAATACGTCAAACCCGGCCATTGCGCAGACATGAGCTATTCCGCTGCCCATTTGTCCGGCACCAATTATGCCGACGGTTTTGATGTCTGCCACTGTCACTCTCCATGATCGTTGAATAATACTAGTCATAGTAAAGGCCGGGAGACAAACAGTCTAGCCCGGCCTTTGGTATTGGAAGCGCTAATTTGTAGGATTAGAGTGCCTTTTCCAACTGCGGCAATATCTCGAACAGATCACCAACAAGACCGTAGTCAGCCACTTGGAAAATTGGGGCTTCTTCGTCTTTATTGATCGCAACGATTACTTTAGAATCTTTCATGCCAGCCAGATGCTGAATAGCGCCAGAAATACCGACGGCGATATAAAGATCCGGTGCGACGACTTTGCCTGTTTGACCAACTTGCCAATCATTCGGGGCATAGCCAGCATCGACCGCTGCGCGGGATGCACCGACGGCGGCGTTCAGCTTATCCGCAACGGGCAAGATCACTTCCATGAACTTTTCGTTGGACCCGAGCGCGCGACCACCGGAGATGATGATCTTGGCCGAGGTGAGTTCAGGCCGGTCGCCACCTGAAAGTGCGGAAGACACGTATTTGGACAGCCCTGGATCGCCTGCAGTTTTGATTGTCTCAACGGCTGCCGATCCGCCCATGTCAGTTGAAGCAAAGGAAGCAGTCCGTACGGTGACGACCTTGGTCTTGTCTGTTGATTGTACGGTCTGAATAGCGTTGCCTGCATAGATCGGGCGTTCAAATGTGTCAGCGCTGATAACGGCAGTAATTTCCGATACCTGCATCACATCCAAAAGCGCTGCCACACGCGGCATCACATTTTTACCAGTTGTCGTAGCCGCGGTTACAATAGCTTCGTAGCTGGAGGCAAGTGATACGATGAGTGCGGCAAACGGTTCTGCAACGCGGTGCTCTAGCATCGCATCGTCAGCGAGCAGTACTTTTTTCACGCCGGACAATTTAGCCGCCGCATCGGCAACGGATTTGCAGCCTTTACCCGCGACCAATACGTGAACGTCACCACCCATTTTGGCGGCAGCTGTCAAGGCTTTATTGGTTTGGTCGGACAATGTTGCATTGTCGTGATCGGCAATAAGGAGAATGGTCATCTTTGTTTATTCCTTCCATCAGCCCTGAAGCAAACCAGCTTCGTTTTTCAGCTTGTCAACGAGTTCGGCAACAGTCTTGACTTTGATGCCCGCTTTGCGACCGCTTGGTTCTGTGGTTTTCAAAACTTTGAGGCGAGGCGCAGTTGAGACGCCATAGTTATCAGGCGTTTTCTCATCGAGCGGCTTTTTCTTTGCTTTCATGATGTTCGGCAACGAAGCATAGCGCGGCTGATTGAGGCGAAGGTCGGTGGTGACAACAGCTGGCATTTTCAGCTCAACGGTTTGCAAGCCGCCATCGACTTCACGGGTGACAGAAACGGTGCCGCCTTCAGGTGAAACTTTCGAAGCGAATGTGCCTTGCGACCAGCCGAGCAATGCCGACAGCATTTGACCCGTTTGGTTGGCGTCGTCGTCAATGGCTTGCTTGCCGCAGATAATGAGTTGAACGCCTTCCTCTATCGCAATGCTTTTGAGGATTTTTGCTACGGTCAAAGGTTCGATCAAATCTTCGGTTTTGACGAGAATTCCGCGATCGGCGCCCATGGCCAGCGCTGTGCGAATGGTTTCCTGCGCCTGCTGTGGGCCAACGGAGACAGCAATGATTTCATCTGCCTTGCCGGCTTCCTTTAAACGGATGGCCTCTTCAATGGCGATTTCATCGAATGGGTTCATCGACATTTTCACGTTTGCCAAGTCCACACCGGAACCATCAGCCTTGACGCGAATTTTAACATTGTAATCAACAACCCGTTTGACGGGGACAAGGATTTTCATGCCATCAACCTTTCATGCGCAGTTTGTGAGGCTCCATAGCCGTTCTTACTGCAATTTGGATAGTCGAAACCCGACATTTCAGCCGCAATTTTGAAAACGTGCTTAGCTATCTTTGACGTTTACGTCAATATTCTAAGTGTCGCACCTTGGTTATAAAGGCCGCCCCCATTTGCTTGGCGATGCAACAGGTTCGGGTGCTTCGTGGGGCGTGATGCTTGGAATAGGCACAGCAGTTCCAACTTCCAGATTTCGATCAAACAGTGGAACGCCACGTCGACGAAGGAACATAACCAAGACAGCACCTGCGATAATGCCGCCGACATGGGCTGGCCATGAAATGGCGTCTTCCGTCTGCACAAACAGCATCATAAATTGAAACCCAACCCACAGGATAAGCGGTATCCAAGCGGGGATGCGCAACGGAATACGCATAAGGACCAGAACCCAGAGCTTCACTCTAGGGTGTAGGATAAGATAGGCCGACACTATACCGGCAATGGCACCGGACGCGCCGATCAAGGGTGCTTGGCTCTCAGGTAAGATGACGCCGTGTAGGAACGCGCCGGCAGCTGCGCAGGCCAAGTAAAAAAATAGAAACTTGATGTGCCCCAACGAGTCTTCCACATTGTCGCCAAACACCCATAAGAACAACATGTTTCCCCCGAGGTGAAAAATATCGGCGTGCAAAAAGGCGTAGGTGACGTAGGTAAAGCTCTCCGGTACTAAAATATGCTCAGGTGACAATTGAGCGATGTCATTAATGACCGCTGGAATATACCCGAGGCCCAGTGCATCCGCCCAAGCCGCTTCTTCACTAACGCCCAAAACAGTGCCGAAATACATAAGTATGTTGGCAATGATGAGACCAAGGGTGACGTACTGAAATTGTATATGACGCAGTTGATTGGAGTCATGGAGCGGAATGAACATCCGGTGCGTCTTTCTTATGATTTCGGTTTAGCGATTGGCTCCCGGCACCCATAGCACGTCCTTCGCGCCATTGTCATTGACTGAGCGCGAGGCAACAAACAGAAAATCTGACAAGCGGTTGAGGTAATGAATTGCTAGCGGATTGACCTGTTCGCTTTGCGCAAGTTCGACGGCTAGACGTTCGGCACGGCGGGTGATGGTTCTGGCCAAATGTAAAGCCGCTGCGGCGGGTGTGCCGCCGGGCAATACGAATGAGTTCAATGGTTTTAGGTCGGTATTGAGCGCGTCGATTGACTGCTCAACCCATTCAACTTGGCTTTTTGTGGCGCGTAAGGGCTCGTATTTTGGTGGTTCTTTGGCATGCGGTGTCGCCAAATCTGCGCCGACATCAAACAGATCGTTTTGAATGCGCGACAACATTGCGTCAATTTCTGGATGATACACGGCGGTCTGTAGCCGCGCCATGCCGATGGTTGAATTGGCCTCATCCACCGTTCCGTAGGCGTCAATGCGCACATCGCATTTCAGTCGCCGCTCTGTTCCGACAAGGCCCGTAGTGCCGTCATCGCCGGTGCGGGTATAAATGCGCGAAAGAGTTACCATGATGTTTTCCTTACGCTGATCGGCCGAAATAAACGACGGCAACCAATAAGATGACCGCGATCGCTTGCAGCAACACGCGCAATTGCATCATCTTGTTGGAATAATTGGCAGAGCCATTTTTCATCATGTTGCGCAGGCCCAAGAATAAAGCTCCTACAACGCCGAACATGACAAGGGCAGTGATAAATTTGAGGATCATAGAACCGGTTCGCTTTCAGAAATTAGTTTGAAGTTCATCGTGTGGCAGGCTTTACGACCATCGCCTCATGAGGGAGTATACCCAATTCGCAGGCAATAGGCGTTTTAGCAACACGCCAAATTTTGCGTGCCCAGTCACTACATAGTGCGGTTTTGGCTTTGGCGACAGGAGGGCATGAACCAAAACTTTATAGACCGCTTCGGGTCCAAGTTTAGGGCCCTTCTTGCCACCAGATTTCAGCAAAGCAAGACGTTGTTCGTAGGCAACTTTGTGAAAGGAGTGCGTCATATCAAGGTGTTTTTCGGCCATTATGGCGGCGTTAAGTGCAATTTTAGAGCGGATTGCACCGGGTTCAATGAGCGAAAGATGAATATTGGACCCATGTAACTCCATACGCATGGTGACCATAAGGCCTTCAATGGCGTGCTTAGAGGCATTGTAGGCGCCGCGCCACATTTGGGGAACCAATCCAAGGATAGAAGAATTCATCACCACGCGCCCGTGGCCTTGCCTGCGCATCACCGGCAAAATCTGCCGCGTCAGATCGTGCCAGCCAAAAAAGTTTGTCTCAAACTGCTCGCGCAGCGCCACCATAGAAAGATCTTCGACAGCGCCAGGCTGGGCATATCCGCCATTGTTAAACAGTG
>JBGTAU010000137.1:0-1958 GCA_041749675.1 Rhizobiaceae bacterium
CACCATCGGTGAAAACATGTCGTTCCGCCGCTCTGCGAAGCTTACTGTCAAAGACGGCGTTGTTGCCACTTACGTGCACAACGCAGTGGTTAATGACGTACTGGGCAAACTTGGCGTACTCGTTGCAATCGAAACAATCGGTGGTCACGACGAAGCGCGCAAGTTCGCCCGTCAAGTTGCCATGCATGTTGCCGCGACCAACCCGCTTGCTCTGTCCGCTGACGAAGTTGATCCAGCAGCAGTTGAGCGCGAACGCGCCATTTTCACTGAACAAGCGCGTGAATCGGGCAAGCCAGATGCCATCATCGAAAAGATGGTCGAAGGCCGTATTCGCAAGTTCTACGAAGAGGTTGTTTTGATGAAGCAAGCCTTTGTATTGAACCCAGACCTGACAGTAGAAGCCGCTTTGAAAGAAGCTGAAAAAGTAATCGGCGCGCCAGCAAAGATCACTGGCTTCGTGCGCATGGCGCTGGGCGAGGGCATCGAAAAAGAAGTCACCGACTTCGCTGCGGAAGTTGCAGCAGCTGCCAAGAGCTAAATCTAGCCCAATATCTGGGATTAACGTGAGGGCGCAGCGTGACTTAGCTGCGCCCTTCGTGTATCCGCTAGAGCGGAATCGAAACCTATTCGGAATTTTTCATGACATCCAAATCTGTCTATAAACGTGTGTTGCTCAAAGCTTCTGGTGAAGCATTGATGGGCAATCAAGGGTTTGGCATCGACGTGGCCGTCGCAGACCGTATGGCCTCTGATATCGCGGAGGCGAGGGCGCTCGGCGTTGAAGTCGGTGTTGTCATCGGCGGCGGCAATATTTTTCGTGGCCTTGCGGTGGCTTCCAAAGGCGGCGATCGTGTAACCGGCGACCACATGGGCATGCTCGCCACGATCATCAACTCGCTGGCGCTACGCACATCGCTCAGCAAAATTGGCATTGATTCGGTTGTACTGTCGGCAATTTCAATGCCTGAACTGTGCGAAAGCTTCTCGCAGCGCCAAGCCACCGCCTACATGGATGCGGGCAAGGTTGTGATTTTTGCAGGCGGAACCGGCAATCCATTCTTTACCACTGATTCTGCCGCAGCTTTGAGAGCTGCTGAAATTGGCGCAGATGCTTTGTTCAAAGGCACGCAAGTGGACGGTATTTATTCAGCTGACCCCAAAAAAGACCCCAAGGCAACGAGATTTGAAAAAATAACCCATTCGGAAATACTTTCCAAAGGTTTGGCCGTCATGGACACCGCAGCAGTGGCACTTGCGCGTGAAAATAAAATCCCGATAATTGTATTTTCGATTCAAGAAAGCGGTGGTTTCGCTGCAATTTTGACAGGAAAAGGGCGTTGCACCATCGTCACTGATGAGTAAAAACGACCCATCTATGAGTTTGTGGAGTGGTTAAATGGCTAAGAATGAATTGCTCGATATGAATGACGTTAAGCGCCGCATGGACGGTGCAATTACGGCATTCAAACATGATTTGGCCGGTCTGCGCACAGGCCGCGCGTCGGCGAATATGCTCGATCCGGTGATGGTGCCTGCCTACGGCAGCTCAATGCCCCTCAATCAGGTCGCAAACGTCACTGTGCCGGAAGCGCGCATGCTTGCAGTGTCGGTTTGGGATAAATCGATGGTCGGCGCTGTTGAGCGTGCCATTCGCGACAGCGGTATGGGCCTTAATCCAATCACTGATGGCACGACATTGCGTATCCCATTGCCGGAGCTTAACGAGCAGCGCCGCAAAGAGTTGGTCAAGATCGGCAAAGAATATGCGGAAAGTGCCCGTGTGGCCGCCCGACATGTGCGCCGTGATGCGATGGAACAATTGAAAAAGCTCGAGAAGGATGGCGACATCAGTCAAGATGATAGTCGCGTTCAGGGTGAAAAAGTCCAAAAGCACACCGACGACACCATCTCGGAAGTCGATAAATTGTTCCATACCAAAGAAGCGGAAATCATGCACG
>JBGTAU010000138.1:0-5047 GCA_041749675.1 Rhizobiaceae bacterium
TTCAGGCTGAAGGCATTGGCAAAGGCTGAAGTTGTAAAGCTCGATCCAGAAATTCTACTCGGCGCCTATTCAACGGGCGTTTTTCCGATGGCAGAATCAGCAGATGATCCAGAAATTTTCTGGGTCCGGCCTGATGTGCGCGGGATTATACCGTTGGATACTTTTCACGTGCCCTCAAGTCTGGCGCGCACCATTCGCAGACGCCATTTTGATATCCGTATCAACACCGTTTTCGAGAGCGTCGTTGATGGCTGCGCCGAGTTCACTGGCGAACGGCCCTCCACTTGGATCAATGCAACCATCCGCGACGCTTATTTTGCACTGCATAAATTGGGTCGTTGCCACTCGGTAGAAGCATGGGCGGACAATCGCTTGGTGGGAGGGCTTTATGGCGTTACACTCGGTGGTGTGTTTTTTGGAGAGAGCATGTTCTCCCGCCAAACCGACGCGTCAAAAGTATGTTTGGTGCATTTGGTCGAGCGATTGAAAACGCGAAACTTCACGCTACTGGACACACAGTTCACCACCGAACATCTCAAGCGCTTTGGGGCGATTGATGTGCCACGTAAAGCTTACGAAAAATTATTGTCGCAAGCGCTCAAAGGCAACGCGAACTTCTACCCATAAACGGTTAGAAAGAATTAGCTTTTCGCCGGCGGCGGTACTTCAGATTTGTCTTTGCAGGCTTTCAACCACACATCATAGACCGGATGTTCAACGGCATTTAATCCGGGGCTATCGGCAAACATCCAACCTGTAAAAATCCGGCGAATTTTGCGATCTAGCGTAATTTCATCAACTTCGATAAAACTGGTTGTCTTGGGCGTTTCAGACGCTGGGCGCGAATAACACACGCGCGGTGTCACCTGCAACGCACCAAATTGCACCGTCTCATTGACATACACATCAAAAGAAATGATGCGACCAGTGATTTTGTCCAAGCCTGAGAATTCAGCGACCTTATTGGCTTTGCGGCCTTCCACTGGTGACGTGGTGGTTATATCAGGCTCGACTGTTTGCTGATCACCATTTTGAGCGTCCGGAACTTCAGTGGTGTCTGTTTGATTCGTATCCTCAATATCGATTTCAGGCATGGTATCTTGAGCATGCGCTGACAACGATGCCCCCACTAAACAGAGCGCAACCGAGGCAGTTATCATAATTTTGGGCAGATTCATGTGGGCATTACCGTTGGCAACAGATTCGCGCAGTATGGATTCTGCACATCACCGTTCAGTTAACTGTAAAATATGGCAATGCCAAGTTGCCTAAATACCGGAACTGCAAAATTCAGTTTGCTATATTCAGTTTGATGGCGTCCACGCGTCATAGTCGCCGGTCACTTTAGGACGTGTGCCACTGTTGGCGATTGAACCATCAGGACGATAGGCACCAGCGGTTCCTGTCAAGTTCACTTGATGTGGTTTTTGCCAGTCGCGCGGTTGATAGTTTTGATCAGAAGGCGCTACATCTGTGCGGTAATGCATCCAACCATGCCATCCAGATGGTATAGCTGTTGCGTCCGAATACCCATTATAAATAACAAAGCGGCGGGTGCGCCCTTCGCTATCCTTGCCGCCAGTATAATAAACATTGCCAAATTCATCTTCACCAACTTTGGTGCCGAAGCGCCAAGTATGAAAACGTGTGCCAAGCGTTTGGCCATTCCACCACGTGAAGAACTGAAGAAAGAATTTTTTCATAGCGATATTCCGTAAAATGTTGACCGCTTATGCCGCGATACGTCACTCAAGTCCAGAGTTTTGAAGTGCTAACAACGACTTTTCGAAAGTTCACACACGGTGATGATAACAGGTGATAACCGGAAATGAATGACTAATGAACCAACAGTTCATCATTTGTCGCATACCCTTGGGTTAGTTCTTGTTAAAATGCATTGAAAGCGTACAGTTCCATCAGCAACTGAGAGCCAACATGAGTGGAAATACATCTGCCACAAAACTAACAAACCTAGTCGGCACGATTTACGACTGTATTCCCGATTCAACGCTTTGGCAGGGTGCATTGGAGGATATACGCCACGTTTGCGACGGCTATCTGGCAACGCTGGCCGTAGTGGACACAGAGCATAATATATCGCGATTTTCTGTCTCTTGCGGTGATGAAAAGGTGCTTGAGCCTCTGCTCACTCGGTTTTCAAATGCAATGCCATTTTACTCAGCTGTACCCAAAATGGAACTTGATGTTCCGCTGACGATTGACTCGATTTACGAATTGCAGGGACCAGACACACGCCAAGTGTGGCTCAATAGCGACATGGCACGCGAGTGGGCAATGCCGAACAACATCGATGATTGTTTGTGGCTACCCGTTATGAAGCAAACTGGACGCGTTGGAAACATGATTGTCATCACGCATAAAGATCGGCCTCAAATCAGTCGCGCTGATATTGATTTTGTTACCAGCCTTTCACCCCATATTCGCCGCGCTGTTGCCATTGGCGATCTGTTTGAAAGCGAGCGGCGCAAAGGAGAAATATTTCGCGATATCGTGGATTCGCTAAACCATCCCGTACTCATAGTTTCCGCTGATATGCACATTATTTTTGCAAATCTTGCCGCAGAAAAATTATTGGAAAGTAAGATTACTGTTTCGTCCATTCGAGGCCAATTAAGCATCAATTACCAACATGCACATCGCGCCGTTACACACGCTGTAGAAATGGGCACAATAGATGAGTGCGCGCTAGGTACCAATGGCATCAACGTGCCGCTTTCAAACACGCACACACCGATGGTCGCTCACGTTATGCCGCTTGCACAACGCGATCCATCACAAAGAATTTCACAACGTGCAGCAGCTGCGATATTTATTGCGACGGCTGGAAACACTCCGCTGCCTGCAATCGATGCAATCGCCGCGTTATTTGGGCTAACAGCGGCAGAAAAACGCGTAACTACGTACGTGGCGTCCGGTAAATCGCGTCAAGAAATTGCTCTGAATTCTGGTGTAACAGATGGAACCATCAAAACACAGTTATCCGCGATATATGATAAAACCAACACCGGCGACCAGCGAGCGTTGGCGCTGCTCGTGCGTGATCTAACACCGCCAAAAAGAATGTGCTGAAAGTTGCTGCATCCCCCGCACGGGGGATGAACACCAAGGTCACCTATGATTGTCTTGCTTTTGACGAACAATTTGGAGACCATGATGAAGCAGAAAATTTCAATTGCTTTGGCGATATTTGCCATGCTTGCCACTTTGCAAACTGCAGAAGCGCGTAAAGTTGTGCTCGCAACCAAGACAAGTCTCAATCAACTCAAGGCTATTTGTGACTCTATGGGCGGCAGCTTTTGGAGTAATGCTAATGGCTATTCCTGCGTTAAATCTAATTGCGACGGCAAAGGCAATTCTTGCACTGTGTTTTGTGACGCAGATGGCAATTGTGAGGGGTATGTACCCAAAATCGTGCCAACTCAAAACAAGGATCTACGAAGCATCTTAAGTCCTTCAACCTCCGCAAAGCAATGAACCAACACCACAATAGGAAGCAATTATGAAATCTATGATGCGCACTCTGATCGCTGTGTTAGCACTTTCACTGCCGAGCGTTCCCGCAATGGCAATAGACGGGGATCAAGCCATAGAAATTTGCAAGGGTAATAAGCGTTGCAAATATAGAATTGAAAGCGACGGAGAAGTCGTACTCATTGTTGACGGCTCTATAGTCATTTGTCCGCTGATCGGCGACTGCATCTGCGCTTCGTGCCCAGGACCAGCGAAAACCATCAAACCTAGCAAACTGAAAAGCATAATGTCTGTGCCACAATTACTGCAACAAAATTCGGTCAAGTAACCAGCTCGGTCAACTCATTCGGCTTGTCTTTGGAACCACATCCAAGGGCAGGCCAAAGCCTTTCTTGCCTTGAATGCGCTTCATAAAGGCTCGGATTTTCGGGTATGGCTTGAATTCAATGCCACCCGCCGCCGCATAATCAAGCACACCATAGACATCGATATCGGCAATGGTCATGCCTTTGCCGACCAGCCAGTTATTGGCGCTTAGATGTGCTTCCAAAGCTTGTAGCGCTGCTTGCGCTTCAAGGTGATACATTTCCGCGACGGGCTGATTGAATTGGCGAAAGCCGAGACGTTGGCCGCGCAAACGATAGATCGGCGGCGCCAGCCGGTCCAAATCCCAATACATCCACTCGCGAATCGCAATACGGTCATCGGGTGACTTGCCACGGAATTTCTTGGTTTTCTCAGCCAAAAATTCTAAAATCGACGGTGCTTGTCGATAGGATTTACCGGTTCCGTTATCCACGAGGGCCGGTACCTGCCCCCAATGGTTTAAGTTGGCCTTATATTCTGGTGTCTTCGCGTCACCGCGCGGACTGGTGAGCACAAAATCAAATTCAACCCCTGCCAAGCTCAAATAAAGGGCGACTTTGTAGGTCGGCCCCGAAATATTGATGCCATGAAGTGTAAAAGCAGCTTTTGTCATCCCATGTCCTTCTAGCCGATGCGGCGTTCCATCACGATTGCCGGCATATTTGAACCATCTTGCCCACAATTGGCAATGCGTGAAATTTCTTTGAAACCAAAACGACTGTAAAAATCAAAGGCGCGAGGATTGTGTGCGTCCACTTCTAGCCGAAATGCTTTCGCTTCCGGAAATGCCTCAAAGCATTCGTCCAACAATTGCGCACCAATGCCCTGGCCGGTTTTATCCGGATCAACATACAATTGGTGCAGCATCGCAAAATCTTCAGAAGACTGACGCGCATACGCCATACCCCATAAGACATTGCCCGTATCCGCCACCAGAAACTCAGACCAAGGCATTAAAAGTTTGGCCTTAAGCTTCTCCAGCGAATGCCAATCTTGCGTTACTTCCGCAATTTTTTCTGCGCCATATATCCCATCATATGCGCCATGCCACGCACGGCGCAATAATGCCTGCACATGCGGCAGATCGCGCTCATTGGCACTGCGGATAAAGACGCTCATTCTAGCCCGAGCTTCGCTTTCACAAGTTCGCTAACCGCCTGCGGATTGGCTTTGCCGCCGGTCGCCTTCA
>JBGTAU010000139.1:0-1863 GCA_041749675.1 Rhizobiaceae bacterium
CTTCTCAACTCCGCTGTACTAGCAATTCAACTGTTGTGTTTCTCAACGCAACGACTGTTGGCTGCAGGAGTTTAATATGGTCAAATTCAGTCGGCTGATCCTGAAGTGATTTTCGCAGCGCCGCGCCAAATGCCATCCGAAGTTCAGTACCAATATTAAACTTGGATACGCGTGTGGTTTGGCTAAGCTGCTGACGCATATCGTTGGGGATACCGCTACCGCCATGAAGCACGAGGGGCAGGCGGGTGACTTTCTCTATGGCACGTAAAGCCTCTAAGTTGATGCCATTGGTTTTTTCGGTGTTGAGGTGAACGTTGCCGACGGAAATTGCGAGGGCATCTGCGCCGCTTTCAACATCGAAACGTTGTGCTTCGTCCGGATCGGTGAAACGCCCAACTTCGCCAGTTAAATAGCCGACGAAGCCAACTTCGCCTTCAACCGAAATGCCATGTGGTTTTGCGACCGAGACCACGCTGGAAGTCAGCGCGATGTTCTCGTCAATAGATAGGCGCGAGCCGTCGATCATCACCGACGAGAAGCCGTGATCGATACCTTCGCGGCATTCGTCCAGCGTGTAGGCGTGATCGATGTGGCAGACCACTTGGGCACGCGATTGTTCGGCCAGATGGCGAAACATTTGCCCAAGGATTGGCACTGGCATATTCTTGCGGCAACCCGGACCAGCTTGCAAAATGATAGGCACGCCGGTCTCGTCTGCAGCTTCCACAAAGGCGCGCGCTTCTTCCCAACCCAGTACGACCAAACCGAGCACGGCGCGTCCCTCGCGCATGGCAGGCAACAGGACATCATTGAGCGTGGCGACAGTCATTTGAACTTTGCAATCATATCTTTGATGCCGGGGATCGTCTCGATTTGATGGGCGTGGCTTGGCTGGAAAAATTGCACCAATGGGCGCTGGCTAAGGCCGCCCAAAATTGTGAAATAATACATCTCATACCCGGGCGCGACCACGCAAGGATGATAACCCTTTTCTAACACCACGGTCGAGCGATCCAACAAATGATAGGCATCACCCACTTTACCATCTTCGCGTTGCACCAGCTGCATGCCGAACCCATTGTTGGGGCGGAAGCGGAAATTGTAGGTCTCGTCATGGCGGGTTTCGAGCGGCAAGCGATCGGTATCATGTTTGTGCGGCGGGAAACCGGACCAGCCGCCTTGGCCGACTGTGAAGAGTTCCGAAACGAGAAGACGGCCGACTTTGTCGCGATATTTGGTGCCAAGGATATGTTTTATCTTGCGGTGAGTTTTGGTGTCATCCGAGCCGTATTGAACGCGGTCAATATCAGCTTCACGCACGGCGAATGGGTCTAAAACGCCATCAAACTTAGCACCCGCGATAAAGATCTCAGCGGATTCTGATTGGCAAACCAGCTGCGATTTTGCGCCACTCGGGCAGTAAACGCCCTCTGGCTCGCCGTCCCAAACATCGACGCCGCGCTTGCCGATATTATCAAAACGGACGCCCTCAATGTCGATGTTGATGGCGCCAGTTGCGGGGACAATACCGGTCTCATAGCCGCGCACTTGATACTCGAACGCTTCGCCACGTTTGAGTTTGACGATGTTGAAATAGTTGAGCGGCACGCGGCTGTCTTCAACGTCAACGATGGGGCGGTTTTGATTGTCATGGGGTGCGATGTGCATGGCGGCTCAATTCGTGGAATGGGTGGACAGGAAGTCGGCGAGTTCGCGCGGCGTTGGACTTGCCGGTGCGCAGCCAACACGGGTGACGACGATGGCGGCGGCGGCGGAGCCCTGTTGCAGTGCATCGTATAAGGAGCGGGCGGACGCGAATGCAGTGCAAAAGCCGGCAAGAAATGCGTCACCTGCGCCAGTTGG
>JBGTAU010000140.1:0-5024 GCA_041749675.1 Rhizobiaceae bacterium
AATCACTTGAATGGGTTTCGAAGTCACGTAGCAAAAGCGAAATGGTTTTTTGATGTTTGGCCAGCTCATTGCCCGTAATTACGATGCGTACCAAGGAACGCGTGTGATTCATTGCCGTTGCCACGATAAATGCAATGTAAAGTGTGAGTGCAATCGCCAATATTAAGGCTTGGTTTGCACCAGAAAAATATAATGTTCCGTAGCATGACACAAGCATCGGCGTGATAAACAGGATCGCAAACGCAGGTGTTGGCGTTAACGCAAATCCAGCCACACAGAAAATGCCTGCTAGTGTTGATGATACAACAATGAGCTCTTGACCTTCTGTTACATAAAAAAGTGCAAGCGGTATCAACGCCCACAGTGCGCCAAGTACAAATGAAACGATTTTGAATGGCAAATCGACGCTGAGACGTAGTTTTTCGCGTCCTGAGCTAAACGATTCAATGGACGTATTGCGCCAGAAAATCAAACTCGTGAAGCAAACAATGCAGAGCGTCAAGTACGCCGCCAACTTCGCCTTGGGGAATGGGAACGAATCGAGAGACACAAATGTGATGCTTGCCAGAAAAATATTGCCCATCATAAGAGCTGGGACCAGGCGTGCGGTCACCTTGAATTTCTCTAATAAAACTTGCGGCGTTTGCGGTTCAGCATGCTGCCAATCCTTTAAGACGCCGTTCAATTTTTCTCGCAGGTTTTGAATACCCATACGCATGCTTAATTTCCCCTAATCTCAGCCAATTTAGGGGAAGTGCGTTTATCAATTCCTACGATGCCTTGAAAACCACCACTATACTTACTTTTTAGTTAATGTTACTCTTCTTATGGTTGCATTCATTGATTCCTAACCAAACTTCAAAGTTTCAACCTAGAAATTGAAATCCTCAACGAATTCGCAAATTTATTTACCTATGCTCGTTTCATCAGGGGCTTGTCTCGCTTGAAAAACAAAGTAAATACATAGGGGCGTTATCCAAATGGATCAGAATTTTGAATTTGAGAATCTCGACAAACTGCCAAATGAAGCGCTAACCGGTAGCCTTCGTGACTATCGTGAACCAGGTGGCCGTGACTTGCTGGCGCGCGCTGACGGTTTTTATGCTTGGCAAGATTTGCGCCGTGCGCACAGCCTTTGGCCCTATTCGAAATCAACTGATACTGCGCCAAAGACAAGCTGCATTGCTCGCGACGACTTAGGCGGGACAGTTGAAGGCGTAAATTTTGCATCTCAAGATTATTTGAGCCTTTCATCGCATCCAAAAATTAAAGATGCAGCTATTGAAGCTGTTAAAGAGTATGGCGTTCACAGCGCAGGCTCTGCCGCATTGCTTGGCAATACCAAAAACTCTTTGAAACTAGAGCGCACAATCTCAGACTTTACGGGCGGTCGCGAAATCGTACTTTACCCTACCGGCTGGTCAGCGGGTTTTGCTGCCGTGCAGGGTTTTGTACGTCCTAATGATCATGTCGTGCTCGATGTGCTTGCGCATTCTTGCCTTCAAGAAGGTGCTCGCGCAACAACTGGCAACATCCACTTCCACGGCCATTTGAATGTGAAGGGTCTTGAACGCCGATTGCAGAAAATCCGCAGTTCAGACACTGAAAACGCTATTCTTGTTGTTACTGAGAGCCTTTTCTCTATGCATTCGGATACGCCTGATATCCATGCACTGAAGGCGGTCTGCAATGAATATAATGCCACTCTTTTGGTCGATTGTGCCCACGACTTTGGCTCGATTGGCGAAGACGGTTTGGGCCATATAGGCCTTCAGAATGCCATGGAATGTGCAGACATTGTTATTGGCAGCTTCTCGAAGACATTTGCTTCCAACGGTGGATTTATTGCCGTGCGCAACCGTGCGCAAAAGGAGTATCTAAAGTATTATTCAGCCACACAAACCTTTTCGAACGCCTTATCGCCGGTACAGGCGGCGACTGTGCAGGCTGCTTTTGAGATCGTTGCATCTGAAGAAGGGCGCATGCGTCGCCAGTCTTTGATGGATAACATCCTCTACATGCGTGCTGAAATGACTAAAGTTGGTCTCGAAACGCTTGGTGATCCATCGCCTATCGTGCCGGTTCGTGTGGGCACTGAAGGACAGGCACGCATTGCATCACATCGCTTAAACCAGTTTGGCGCAATTGCTAACCTTGTTGAATATCCTGCTGTGCCGCAAGGCGGAGCACGTTTTCGCGTGCAAGTTATGGCAAATCACACGCATGGAGAAATTGACCTCCTGATCAAATCCATGGTAAAAGCGATGCAACTAGCCGAGGCTGATTTCCGCCCCTATCGCTCGGTTACAACATTGGAACAGGCTGCAAATAAAGTTGCTGCCTGAGTTATAAAGGCGGTTGTGGTAATGTCACTGAAACTTCTTGCTGTTGATGACGACGCATCTTCAGCGGAGCTCGTAGTTAGAATATCCGAACGATGTGGGTTCGAGGCTTTTGCAACTTCGGACCCACGCGGATTTTTGGAACTGTGTAAACAACTCAACCCTTCCGTGGTTGCGATCGATATCAATATGCCGAATATCGACGCCAGTGGTGTGCTCAAACTTCTTAATGATGCTGGCTTTAAGGGCAAGACGATGATTGTCAGTGGCCAAGACATTGACACGATGCGCAAAGTCGCAGACTTCGGCGAAAGCCTTGGCTTACAGCGGCCTGAAATTATGCAAAAACCAATTGATGTTGCCAAAATGCGTGTGTTGCTCGGTGGGTTTTGGAAAGAACTGAGTAACCCAGTTTAAAAACACATGAAATTAAAGCCAATACGGCTATATTCTCTGCTCCAAACAATACACGTAAATGAGCCGTTTGAAGGCATGGCTAGTTACAGCAACTTGTACAGTTGGATCTAACATTGATTGTGGCAGGTCGCTTCTTGAAGTACTCGCCGTTTATGCTGCAGCTTTTGTAAGCAGCTGGTCCATTTTCCCAAGCAAACGCGCTAGATCAACCGGCTTGGTATCGAAGTCACTACAGCCTGCTGCAAGTGCATTTTGGCGGTCTGATTCGAAAGCACTTGCAGTAAGTGCTATGATTGGAATATTCGCAGTTTTGGCATCTGCTTTGATCTGACGTGTGGCTTCACAGCCATCCATTTCACCAAGTCCGATATCCATTAGAATCAAGTCTGGCATAATGGTTTTGGCAGCCATAATTCCGCTCGGCCCATCTTCGGCAAAGCGCACCTCAAACCCGCGACGCTCAAGTCTTCGGCCGAGCACATCACGGTTCATCGGATTGTCTTCAACCACCAAAATCATATACATTCTACGCCTCGCCTCGATTGAACTTAAATCAACCTGCTAATTTTTCTTGATGTGTTTTCGTATGTGCTTCTTCGATGGCCTTTAGAAGGCGATCGCGATCCAGCGGCTTGGCGATGAAGCCATCCGCACCGTCTTTGAAGGCGCGCTGGCGTTCATCGAGGACGCTCAGCATCAGCACTTTGACGTTATGGCAATCGCGGTCTCTTTTGATTTGATTGAGTACAGCCCAACCATCCGATCCTGGCAACATAATATCGAGAATAACATAGTCTGGTTTCGTCGAACGCACAATTTGTAGGCCCAGCTGCGCGTTGTCGATCAAGACGGTCTTGTAAGACTCTTTGGACAAAATCCGTTCGGTCAATTCAAGAATTGAATGATCATCATCAATAACGACGATAGTTTTTTCGCTATTGGCAGATTTGGCCATCGGCGCCGGCGTAATCATAGCCAATTCCTCGGCGCTCAAGTCGTCATCGTCATTTGCGTCGCTATTAGCCGAGTAGGCTTGTTTGCTCTCTTCGCCAACAACTTTTGATATAACGGGTTTGCGCTCTAAAATGCGTTCCATGACGTTTTCACCGACCTGAACAGCCGGTAGCGCTATCGTAAAGCACGAGCCCGCCCCTTGAATACTTTCAACCGTGATATCGCCTTTCATCAGCTTGCAAAGTGTTTGGCTTAATGACAGGCCAAGGCCGGTGCCACCAAATTTTGCAGCAATTGCTGGGTTGGCCTGCTGAAAGTTCGCGAAAAGTTTACGCTGATTGTCTTCACTAATGCCAACCCCCGTGTCAGCCACTTTGATGATAATCCAATCGGCGTTGTCTCGCATCTCGCGAGAAAATGACAAAGTAACTTTGCCGTTTTGCGTAAACTTCGCCGCATTTGACAGAAGATTGAGAACAGCCTGACGCAGCTTCGTGGCATCTGCATCGATTGTCCCCAGTGTTTCGGGACGCTCAATGACGAACTGGTTGGAGTTTTTGACAACCATCGGACGGCCGGTAAATTCGATTTCTTCGATAAATCGATCAAGCGACATGCGCTCTAAGTAAAGCTCCATTTTGCCGGCTTCAATCTTGGAAATATCGAGAATGTCGTTGACCATAGATAGCAAATGCTTGCCGGCAGCACTGATTTTCTGCAAATCCGCAATTTGTTCGCCGCGTCCGTCAATTTCGGCGTCCTCTAGCATGATTTCGCTGTAACCGATAACGGCGTTCAATGGCGTGCGCAGCTCGTGGCTCATCTTCGCTAAAAATTCAGATTTCGCGCCGTTGGCCGCTTCCGCTTCTTCCTTAGACGTCGTCAACGCTTCCATGGTATCACGATGTCGAGCAATTTCTTGCATCAGTCCCGACTGTGAATCGATGATATTTGCGTAATAGATCGCCATCATAAACACATAGGCCGAAGATAAAACTGCAGACAAAATACCAATTGTTGCCAAATTTTCGAGTGGAATGTGTACTGGGAATCCACCTGACAGATATGAAAGGTAGAATGCCAACATACTCAAACCAATTTCGGCTATCACGGCAAGGCGAGTGAAAGAGGTTGAACCCAGATAGAAAAACGCCAACAGCGGGACAATCAGCAACCACATAAGGAATGGGGATGAACCGCCGCCATAATGGTAAGATCCCCACAGAATCGCAAAAATCAGGTTCTGAACTGACAAAAGCGCCAGTGTTTCGTAGCGAATAGGTAAAAATTTAACTGCGAACAAAAACACCC
>JBGTAU010000141.1:0-2645 GCA_041749675.1 Rhizobiaceae bacterium
TCAAATTTAGAGACGACACATCCGCACCTATTTGCGCAAACGCCCGTATACGTAACTGAAGCTGACTTGGCACAAATGCAGGCTTTTGCGCAGGCAATGGAGCGAGTTGCTGTTCTGCCAGACTGGATCACACCGCAAGAGAGCGAGCGCAGTGCGGCGAAAGTGCATGGTGCTTTCATGGGATATGATTTTGATATGACCAATGACGGTCCGAAACTCATCGAAATTAATACCAATGCAGGCGGGGCTTTTCTCAACTTATTTGCAGCCAAACAGTTTAGGGCGTGTTGTGACATGCTCGACATGTCCAAGTTTATTCAACCCATAGAAGCCGACGAAAATATTGTTGAGATGTTTTTATCTGAATGGACTGCCGCTGGCCGCGCTGGAAGGCCACAGTTGATTGCCATAGTCGATGAAGGGCCGAAAGAGCAGTTTTTGTATCCTGAGTTTTTGTTGGCAGCGAAGCTCTTGAATGAACATGGCATGAAAACCGTCATTGCTGCGCCAGAAGAATTGTCGATCGAGAATGGCGTGTTGCATTATCAAGGAGCAACTGTCGACATGGTTTATAACCGACTGACAGATTTTGATTTGGCGCACCACGTGAATATTCGAAATATTTGGAAGGCGGGGGATTTGGTGCTCACACCGGACCCTGCCGTTTATCGTCGATTTGCTGACAAACGGAACTTGGTCAAACTATCTGATGGAGAATTTCTCAAAAAAATTGGTGTCTTGGTAAAAGATCGGGTTTTGATTGATCGCATTGTGCCAAAAAGTGTTGTTGTCTCAAGTAACAATGCGCAGGCACTTTGGGACAATCGCAAGAATTATTTCTTCAAGCCAGTTTCTGGATATGGCGGCAAGGCAGTCTATAAGGGCGAGAAACTGACGCGCAAGACTTGGGAATGGATTGTGGGTCAAGACTATATTGCGCAAGATTTTGCCGTTCCATCGCAACGGGTCGTTAAGGCAGATGGTAAAGTCGGTTTGCAGAAATTCGATGTGCGACTTTACACTTATCGCGGCAAATTGCTGGCGGCGGCTGCCCGTATTTATGAAGGGCAAACCACCAATTTTAGAACGACGGGCGGCGGGTTTGCGCCGTTAACGACACTTTGATTGTAGTTACTCAAGACGCAAAATCGGCAAGCTGAAAATAATAAAAAACCCAGCGCGAAAGCTGGGTTTTTGAAATTCGATATCAGTGCAGAACTTAAATGCCGAGATTGGCAAACTTGTTCTTGAACTTGGAAACACGACCACCACGATCGAGCATGTGCTGATTGCCGCCAGTCCAAGCAGGGTGGGTTGAAGGATCGATATCGAGGTTCATCGTATCGCCTTCTTTGCCCCAAGTGGAGCGGGTCATGTATTCTGTGCCATCGGTCATAACGATTTTAATGGCGTGGTAATCTGGATGAGTATTCGCCTTCATGGCACGTTTCCTGTCTGTCGAAATGATAATGCGCGGCAAGCGCACACCATCATAAATTGGCTTGATCATTTGACGCAGGTGAGTATTTCACTTCACCGCCTCAAAAAGGGTCGGCGTGCCTATACATCAGGGCGGAAATGATTACAAGTGTGTGTCGGTGAGAATCCGATAATCCTGTCAAAGGCGAATATATGACCATTCAAGGCGCAGAAACTGCGGCACAAACTGAGGCGAGGCGCAAGAATTTGCGACCTTTGGCGAAGCTGTTTCCGTATTTACTCAGATACAAAGGCCAAGTTGCGGCCGCGCTGTTTTTTCTGGCGCTGGCTGCTGTCACGACTTTGGCTTTGCCGACGGCCGTGCGCCGTATGATCGACAACGGCTTTAATGCGGCCGACAGCGCTTTCATCAACAGCTACTTCGTGATGTTGTTTTTAATTGCCGGCGTTTTGGCGTTTGCATCCGCTTGTCGCTATTATTTTGTGATCAACATTGGAGAGCGGATTGTCGCTGATATTCGCCGCGATGTTTTTTCTCATGTGACCACATTGTCTCCGGCATTTTTTGATCGCTCGCAATCTGGCGAAATTGTTTCGCGACTGACGGCGGATACAACGCAGATCAAATCTGCCGTTGGCGCATCGGCCTCCATGGCCTTGCGCAATACGATCTTGGGAATTGGCGCACTGGTGATGATGGTGGCGACCAGTCCAAAACTTGCCAGCTTGGTGATCGGGGCTATTCCACTGGTCGTGCTGCCGATTGTTTGGTTTGGTCGTAATGTGCGCAAGCGCTCGCGGGCGGCGCAAGATATGCTGGCAGGCGCTACGGCCTATGCGTCGGAGTCGATTGGGGCGGTGCGCACCTTGCAGGCTTTCACCAATGAAAAACTGGTGACGGACCGATTTGGATCTGCGGTGGATTTTGCATTTGCCGCGGCAAAAGCTTCGACCAAAGCGCGGGCGTTTTTGACGTTCTTTGCGATATTCATGATCTTTGGTTCGGTGGTGGCCGTGCTGTGGTTCGGCGCGCAAAGTGTCATGGCTGGCACGATGAGCGCGGGAACTCTGGGGCAATTTTTGCTGTATTCTGTGTTTGCCGCAGGGGCGCTCGGTGCGCTGTCTGAAGTGTGGGGCGAACTTTCACAGGCTTCCGGTGCGACAGAACGATTGGTCGAAATACTGGCGGAAAAGCCAGATGTGGT
>JBGTAU010000142.1:0-1852 GCA_041749675.1 Rhizobiaceae bacterium
CTATTGATCGGCTAAAGTTCGCAAGTTATTTACAAATAAAATAGTAGATAGGTCACGCCCCAAAACGGCGTGGCCTTAAGCAAACTTATCCTTCAATCGAAGCGCTGGCTTTTCTACATATCGCCAAGATAAAAACGCCAACGGCATGACAATGACGAGTGCTAAAACCGCATTGGCAACGGGTGTGATCGCAATCCCAGACAGCATCAGCAATTGTTGCACAGGCCATCCAAGAATGTAAACGCCGTAGGATAGGTCATTCTTGTCCGTAAACTGAGTGACAGCGCCGAATTTATATTGAGCAACAAACAGAGCTACATAACCTGAAAGCAACATCAAACAGTGTGGGACAAGTGGCAAGCCGAGATAGATCATCCAGGCCGTTAAAGCCATAAGTGCGATCAGTATTTCTTTCATCACAGGAATACGCGCACGCAAATGCCAAGCCAACACGCCGCACCAGAACGCAAACGAGAAGCGTGCAATATGATCAAAAAAATTGGCATCATTGTAAGCCTTGCCTTTAAGCAACCAGATCGCCGATAGAACGATGATGGCAATGGCGGCTTGCACTGCTGTAACCCATCGCGTCTTGGCTACGACCGCCATCACGAGGCCCAAACCAATGTAGCTCATAACCTCATATTTAAGTGTCCAAAGGGGAACATTGACACCGCCCGCTTCCGGTAGATTTTCAAACACACCCGGAATTGCCCCGCTACCAGCAAGTCCAATTAATATTTTGGCAAAATAGCCAACGATTGACCCCTTGATAATGGTCGTGAAATCTGCCGTGCTTGCAAGCGTTGCACACACCATAAAAACGAGGACTGTTGCAACAATTAACCCCGGATAAATGCGAAAAAACCGCGCTGCACCAAACGCTATCAAATTGGGGCGTCGATCAAAACTGGCGGCAACCAATAGGCCCGAAACGGTGAAAAACACATGCACGGCATGCGCCCCCAAAGGATAGCCAGTCAGCGCTTCTAGTGGCTGTAAAGTTTGTGGGCCCCTAGTGATTACGTAAGCATGGGAAAGCACGACTGCCATCGCAGCCAACAATCGCACCAAACCAAAGCTATTTTGCCCAGCGTGGCAAAAATTATCGATTGTTTTCATAAGTTTCCCCAAAATACCTTGGGTCAAATTATCGCATCAATTGGTAAACACCTCGTATTGCGCCTGACAAACAGCAGCTATGCCCATGCTGCACTCGACAGCAGCGCTTCTCATGACTAAATGAAACAATACTAAGGAGTTCGCATGGTCACGGTCCTCGATACCACTAATCCGGCAAAAGTCCGCCATCCGGAAAAGGCCAATCGGCCCGATACGGAAGTATTGCGCAAACCAGATTGGATTCGCGTCAAAGCACCTGTGTCGAAAGGATATCAAGAAACCCGTGACATCGTGCGCTCGCACAAGTTGGTGACGGTTTGCGAAGAAGCTGGCTGCCCGAACATTGGCGAATGCTGGGATAAAAAACACGCAACATTCATGATCATGGGTGAAATATGTACGCGCGCATGCGCGTTTTGCAATGTGCGCACAGGAATGCCCGAAGCGCTCGACGGCAACGAGGCAGAGCGCGTAGCGAAAGCCGTTGCACAAATGGGTCTGTCGCATGTTGTCATCACATCCGTTGATCGGGATGATTTGGCCGATGGCGGCGCTCAACATTTTGCCGATGTGATCCTGGCAATTCGCGCCGCCTCCCCGTCAACGACAATCGAGATCCTGACACCAGATTTTCTGCGGAAAGAAGGCGCACTGGAAATCGTTGTTAAGGCCAAACCCGATGTATTCAATCACAATCTTGAAACCGTGCCATCAAACTATCTGACTGTCC
>JBGTAU010000143.1:0-1829 GCA_041749675.1 Rhizobiaceae bacterium
AGCCGGAGGCTACGCTACGCAGCCCCTTGCTTCACCTGCCCAGCTGGGCAACAACAACGCCGAGACTCTAATCGCAACTGGATGAAGGTTGGGGGTCACGTCAATGGACTTTGAACTGAAATGGGTTGCCAAACAAATCAGTTTGGCTGCATAAATAGGATGTCAGACGAGAGACGCATGAATTGGGCAATTTAATAGATCACGGATTTTCACTGGCCCTTTTGGATAGCGAAGGAAATGCTGTTGCTGCGCATTCAAATCTATTTGATTGGACCAGCCTTCAAGATCGGATGGCACTGGTTGCCAGGGTCGCTTCTGCGCCGAATTCGTCATACAGATTCGCCCAAAATCAGCATTTGGGATCGTCAATATTGTCGGTCGCGACCCCGGAATCTGCGCGTTTCTGGCAAGGCATCACCCCTGAATTGTTGCAGACAGCGATTGAGAATCAATGCTTCATTGTTTGTGGCATAGATGAGAATGCGTTGTCTCAACGTTTTTTAAAATTTGCCGCAGCCTTTGGGTGGAGTCCAGCAATAACCCGAACTGTCGAATCACTTTACATTCATTGCGATGTAAAAGCCGCCGCCGAACACACTGGAATTTCATTCCATACTGCTAGAGAAAACCTCAAAATAGCGCGCGAAGCAATAGGCGCACCAAATCTGCCGATGCTAATCATGCTCCTCAATGTAACATCAACCGGGTTATGTACTGCTGGAGATGAGTCCAGCCAGTTGCTCGCCGAAATATTTGATCTGACCGAGCGGCAATTGCGAGTTGCTGACAATATTTCAAATGGCGCGACACGTGCCGATACTGCACGAGAATTCGGTCTTTCGGAAGCATTGGTAAAAAAAGAGATGGCAGCTGTTTTCGACGCGACAGGCGTTACAAATGCAATCGGATTGGCGCGTCTTATGTCTGAAGCCCGAGCAATGTCAATTTTTACAAACTATACGCAAAACGGAACGCCATTTCCTGCTCCGCATAGCAAAACGATAACCCTTATTTCCGGCGCAAGGAAAATTGTAGCGAGCGATTACGGGCCAAAGAAAGGAAGGCCGGTTTTGGTGCTTCATAGCAGCATGACCAGCCGTTCTACCAATAGACAGCTTGTCGAGGCCCTGCAGGATGCGGGTTTCAGACCCCTCTCGCTCGACAGACCCGGCTTTGGCGATACAGATAACATCGCGCTGGAGGATAACCAGCAGAAAGGGCCGTTTCATTGCGCGGCTGGAGACATGGTCAGCTTTTGCAATTACATGCAATTCGCCAGTGTCGACATAGTCGCTCGGGGTGCCGCACAAGTGGCTCTTGCGTTCCATGAAGTTGCGCCGCAGTTGATCAGACGGGCCGTGCTCATTAACCCAGACCCTGATTCTGCATCAAGCAGCAAGCGTGAAGGGCGAATGGGCGCGATCAAAAATTCGTTCGCCAAACGACCATGGGCGGTTGAAGCTATCGCGCGTTTCCTTACGGTATTGTCGACCTACGACCGTACGAGAGAATCGATGTTAAAGGCTGTGTCGAGCAGTGAATGCGACACCAAGGTGATGGCTGATCCGGCCAACATCATCGAATATTATCGCGGGATTGAACCATATCACAACGGCTCAATTCAGGGGTTCGTAAATGAGCAAGTCGCCCTCGCCACGTGCGGAAAGCCGATGCCATTAAAAGGAAAGAAAAACTTTCACATCATGATCGGCGAAAGCGATTTTCTGCACGATCCGCAAGAGACTGCAGCCTATTGGCGTGACGTGTTGTCAGATGCTGACATCCGCATCGTGCAAGGTGCAGGGCGTTTCCTCTCCTACAGTCATGCA
>JBGTAU010000144.1:0-2571 GCA_041749675.1 Rhizobiaceae bacterium
GAAAGCGTCGCGGCTTTGGCCTCCACTTTGATTTCGCACTTCTTAGCCAGCAAGAAGCCCGAAGACGCTATCGTCGCCGCCGACATTATTCTCAAACATCACCCACGCGACGCCTCCATGATGGTCCAGCGTGCATCGGCCTTTTACCTCATCTTAAAGCGCGACATACTGGATCGCAACACAAATGAAAGCCAGTTGACGCCAGACATCAAAGCCTATGCCGTTATGCTCAACGCAGAAAACCTCGCCGGTTTCGCCGCAGCGGAGCGCCTCGGCTGGCGCGAAAGTGACGGCATAAAACCAACAGGAGCCTCCAACCCATGATGAAAAGCATCCACGGTGCGCTCACCCGCGCACTCACCCTCCTCATCATCTGCGCGATGCTCACCGCTCAGTTCAGCACCGCCGCCAACGCCCGCTTTATTTCACCCGATGACATGGACCCTACATTGGCAGGCGTTGGCACGAATAGATATGCTTATGCGGGGAATGATCCAGTCAATAAGAGTGACCCGAACGGGCATCAAACTCAGGACGGGGATCATGACTTCATTCCTGATGATATTGACCGCTTTCCGCATTTGGATAATCGAGATCTGATCTCCATCAATCCGATGCTTGATCAGGGTCCTGGACAGAGTTTTGGGCCGAGCGGTGGGTCCAACAAGGTATCGCTGAACCCAAAACTAGAAAACCATCACGTTTTGGTTTGAGCATTAGAAAAAAATGCCATCCTTAAGACGCTTGGAATCAACATCAACTCACCAGGGAACTTGGTAAAAGCGCTTCAAAAGGGGTACACAAAGGCGCATCGAGATTATAATAAATCAACTATTGACAGGGTTGAAGAAATCACTGTGCGTTATTCAGCGGGGGAAATTACAAAGCAAGACGCTCTGAGAGAGTTGGCGAGTCTACGAATAGGGCTGAAAAAAGATCTAAAAAATGACCCTAAGCTTTTGCTCAATAAATCAATCACCAATACACCAAAGGCAACACCAACTTCTTCGGCTCCCGCAAACAATATCGCTAATTCTGCTACTAACAATTTTGGCGGGCAACGCGGTACCGGCGGCGGATTTTGGAGTGGCGTTAAATCTTTTTTTGGCTTCGGCACGTGAAATTGAGGGACGACATATAATGGCTTGGGTTTGGCAATATCCGGTAGAAGACGGAGATTTGGTTCTAGACGCAACAATCGACTACGATGCGTCTGCCCCCATGGCAGGGCACGAACATTTATCCGATGTCCCCATCAATAAGGCTTTCCTTCCCGTTTTGCGATCACGCTCCAGCTCGAAACATTTCAAAAAGTATCATTGTCCTCCCATGGGAGCCTACAAAGCGATAGATAAGCTGTGGCAAAGCATTATCCTGATATATGTACCTGCTGACCGAATTCAATTTCTGCCAATGCGCCTGATTGCGCGTGGTGAAATATGCGATGATTTTATGTGGTTCATTCCGTTTGACAGGGTGCGCTGTATTGATCTTGAAAAATCGGATATCCGGCGGAAAATTATCAAAGGTGATTTGACCATGCTTTTTGATGTAAGGAAATATGTCCACAAACCGAACTGCCTAGGTCGTTTGCACCTTGCTCGGGATGAACAGCAACGTGGCCATCTCCTCGTATCAAACGAACTTCGAGACGCCTTGGCGGAAACTGGCGAAAGCAGTATGTTTATCCAACCAGAAGATATCGAAAGATTTCCCAAAGCATAGAAGTGCTAATATCCGCTCAACGAAAACTACTGCCTCAAAATCTCGCGCACTTCGACCAAATTAGACCGCACGCGCAAGATCTTAAACCCGAGCGTCGTTAAATGCGTGGGCATCACCCAGCCGTCTTCGCGGCCGTTGGAGATGATCAGCGGGTCAAGATCAAGCGCCGAGCGCAGTTGCTCTTCCATCCGGTTCCACACAGCGTCTAGCGCTTTTGTGGCAATGATGTCTTCAAAGTCAGCGTGGGCGGCGGAGAGGAACCCATAATAGGCATACAGCTGGCCCATTGCTTCCCAGAAATTATTGTCGGCCTGCGTATCAAACCAACCTAAATTATTGCTGCGCGAGCGCTCATCAATCGAGGCTGTTGTGGAACCGATCTGGCTTGTGATGGCGTCAATCATCGTCGAGAGATTGTCGGCGCGGGCATCAAAAGTCGCTTCACACGCTGCCAGTCGATCGTTGAACTTACGCAACCCTTCGATGCCAATGCGATATGACGACGGCGAGGATTGCTTGAAGCCAAATGGCGAAATGCCAAAATACCAAGAGCTGGTGTCATATTGCAATTGGCCGCGCGCTTTTTGCAAATCCGGATCGATTTGGCTGGTGCCGCGCACACGGCCGAGCGAATCCACCATCTCGTTAGACATGCGTTGCACGGCGGAATGAATGCCGCGCTGGAACGATGCTTTGTTGTCCAAGAACGGCGTGCGATCCCACGACATACCAAACAGGCCTGCCTTGTAGAGCAACATCGAGGATACCCACGAATTCTGATTCACATTAAAATCAGTGAGGTCAGCTGCCACATCAATGATTGCCGAGCGACCACATGTCTTTGAG